>CAZULR010000282.1:0-4086 GCA_964621235.1 uncultured Acidimicrobiaceae bacterium | reverse complement strand
TCAACACCGCCCAGCGCAACATGGACGCCCCGTTCGGTGGCTTCAAGATGAGCGGGATCGGCCGGGACGGTGGCGACTACGGGCTGGAGGCCTACTCCGAGATCCAGTCGATCATCTGGTCGAGTTAGGCAACGCCGTCGGGGCCGTCGGCCGTCATCCGGCCCCCTCGAAGGGTGCGCCGTAGGCGAACACGCCGCCGTCGGCGCCCTGCAGCCAGTAGCCGCCGACGGACACGTCAGGGGCCATGCCGACCACCGGGGCGGCGAGTGTCATGCCGCCCGCGCTGCCGTGGAACGGAGCGTCGCCGAAGGCGAAGATGCCGCCGTCCGAGCCCACGAGCCAGTAGCCGTGCCCCGACTTGTCGGCGGCCATGCCGACCACGGGGGCGTTGAGCGTCTCCCCACCGGTCGAACCAGCGAAGGTGGCGTCGCCGATCGTGAAGATGCCGCCGTCGGCGGCCACCAGCCAGTAGCCGTTGCCGTCCGGGGTGGCCGACATGCCGACCACCGGGGCGTTGAGCGGCAGGCCGCCCATGGACCCACGGAACACGGCGTCACCGAAGGCGAAGACGCCGCCGTCGGCGGCCACGAGCCAGTAGCCCTTGCCGTCCGGCGTGGGGGCCATGTCGACCACCGGGGCGTTGAGCGGCAGGCCGCCCATGGAGCCGTGGAACACGGCGTCGCCGAAGCTGAAGATGCCGCCGTCGGCGGCCACCAGCCAGTAGCCCTTGCCGTCCGGCGTGGCCACGATGTGCGTGATCGGCGCGGCCAGGGGCTTGCCGGCCATGGACCCGTAGCTCACGGCACTGCCGTGGGCGGCCACGGTGCCGTCGGCCCGCACCTCCCAGTAGCCGGTGCCCCCGGCGGTCGCGGCGATCCCCACGAAGGGGTTGGGCGGCGGCTGGTACGGCAGGGGCTCGCCCGGCACCGCGGGGACCGGATACGGATACGGGTACTGCCCGCCGGCGGCCGTCACGGCCCCGTTCGGTCCCACGGTCTGCCCCGGGCAGTACACCGGCGCTCCGGTCTGGAGGCCGGCCACCGAGGGCCCGGCCGGCACCGGGTCGCCCTCCACCGCGTTCTGGGTGGCCTCGCGACCCTCCGCCGGCCCGAGGTTGCCGTAGGCGAAGCCGAACAGCTCGACGGTGAACGCCTGGCCGCCGCTGCAGCTGACGCCGACCCCCACCGTGTCGTAGCCGGCGTTGAGCATGTTCTGGCGGTGGCCCGCCGAGTTCATGTAGTCGGACTCCATCCCGTCCGAGCCGTCACCGGGCCAGAAGCCGTCACCGGAGACACCCGAGTTGCCGGCCAGGACGCACAGGGTCGAGGGCGAGGGATTGCCGCCACACCCGGACAGGGGCGGGTCGGCGATCGTGCCCATCGCCGCGAGGTGGTCCGCCCACGACTGGGCGGCGGCCTGGAGGCCACCGTCCACCTGCAGGGTCGGCACGGGCTGTCCCCCTGACGACCGCGCCGACCGCTCGGCGTTGATCCGGGCCGTCAGGTCGGCCGCGTACAGGGCCTCCACGGACCCGAGGCTCTGGGGCGCGGACGCCGTGGCCCGGCCCGTCGACAGCGGTCCGGCCGGGGTCAGGACGCCGGCCACCGGCAGCAGGGCGAGGACGGCCACCATCGACCACCTCCGGAGGGGGCGACCCCGCGCCGGGGCCTGCCGGCTCTCCCGAGCTGGGAACCGCCCCGGGTCGACCGGTACCGGCCCACCGGTCTGCTCCGTTGTCGAACCGTCACTACGGGTGTCGTGCGCCACCGTCTCGAGCCCCTCGGGGTTCGCGGCTGAGTCTCCCCGGTGCCTGACCGGGACCCAACCTGGCCGTTGTGTCACCTGTCCCATCGGCACATCGGGACCAAAACTGTTGCCGGGATCGATGACAATTCGGCTACAACTGGTGCGTGCCCGTGCCCGTACCGCCCTCGATCCCCCGCTCCTTCACCGAGATGGCCGAGCGGGTCTCCAACTGGGGCCGTTGGGGCCCGGACGACCAGCTCGGCACCCTCAACCTCATCGACGAGGCCGCCCGCCTGCGTGGCGTGGCCTCGGTCGTCGACGGCACCGCCCTCCACCTCGGGATCCCGATGTCCGAGGCCGAGGGGATCCAGATGGGGTTCATCGAGGGACGCGTCAACCCGACCCACACCATGGTCACGGTCAACCACCCCCAGAGCGACCTGCCCGGGTGGGTGGCCTTCAGCGAGGACGTCGTGTCCTTCGCCGTGCAGTGCGCCACCCACTGGGACGGGCTGGCCCACGCCTCGTACGGACCCGCGCCGGACGGCGGCCGCCTCTACAACGGCTTCCCGGCGTCGTCGATCACCGAGGAGGGAGCCTCACTCCTCGGCATCCAGCAGATCGCCACCCTCGTGAGCCGGGGGGTCCTGCTCGACGTGGCCCGGGCCAAGGGGCTGGAGCTGCTCGAGCCGGGCTACGCCATCACCCCCGCCGACCTCGACGCCGCCCTCGACCTCGCCGGCACCGCCGTCGAGCCCGGTGACGTGCTCCTGGTCCGCACCGGCCAGGCCGCCCACCTCGCGCTGCCCGGACGACCCGGCATCGGCGGGCGGGACCCCGTACGGGACCTGATCGCCTATACCTGGCCGACCCCGGGGCTGACCGTGGCGACGGCGGGGTGGTTCCACGACCACGACGTGGCCGCCGTGGCCATCGACACCATGGTGCTCGAGGTGTACCCGTGCGAGTCGGACGACCTCTTCCTGCCCGTACACCTGCTCCACCTGGTGGAGATGGGGATGACCCAGGGCCAGAACTGGTTCCTCGACGAGCTCGCCGAGGCCTGCGCGGCCGACGGCCGGTACTCGTTCCTGCTCGACGCCACCCCGCTGCCGCTGACCGCGGCGCTCGGTTCGCCGGTCAACCCCGTCGCCCTCCGCTAGGCGGAGCGCCCCACGCGGGCCACGTCGACCCGCCCGGTCGGCCCCGACCGGGCGTCCGGCTCAGTTCGTCCGGCGTGCCTTGCCCGTCGCCGTGCGGGCCGATGCGGCCCCGCCCCCGACCACCGGTCCCGTGCGCGGGGCCGGGCTGTCCGCTCCGGGCACCTTGACCCCGTCGGGTGCGGGCCGGCCAGTCACCGACCAGTGGAGCAGGCGGGCCTGGCTGTCGACCAGCGACGCTGTGCGGATGCCCCAGAACTCGAAGCCGTAGCGGTGGCCCGCCACCTGGGCCAGCATCGCCACCAGCGTCCCGGCCGCGGCCATCGGGTCGGCGCCGGCGGGCGATCCCGAGGTCCCGGCGTGGTTGGCGATGACCCGGGCGAGGGTGACCGTCACCGAGTTGAGCGCCCGGACGCGGAGGCCCTGGAACCGCAGGTCACCCTCCACGGTGGTCAGCTCGACGACCCGGAACACGGCCCGGTTGCGCTCCCAGTAGGCCATGAAGCCCTCGACCACGGCGACGGCAGTGTCCCACGAGGCGTCGTCGGACCAGTCGCCATCGACCATCTCCCCCAGGACGCCGGCCCCCTCGACCAACTCCTCGGCCAGGACGGTGATGGCCGCCTCCACGTTCTCGAAGTACTGGTAGAAGGTGGCCGGCGACGTGCCGGCCTGTCGGGCGATGTCGATGACCTTGATCGAGCGCCACGGGGTGGCCACCAGGAGCTCGGCCGTGCACTCGAGCAGGCGCTGGCGGGTGGCCAGGCCGCGGCGTCCCGGCACCCGGCCGTCCGTGGTGGCGATGAGGTCCGGCTCGTCCTCTGTGGGCTCCGCGGTCGGCATGGCGGCCCATCGTACCGACGGAGTGACGCTCGGGACGGGTTCGCTGCGATCGTCGGTCGCATCCCTCGGCCGTACCGCCGCCGAGCGGCTCGCGACGCGGCCTCACCGAGGTGGGAAAGGGTGTCCGACTAGGGTGTTCACCCATGGCGACAGCTCCGGTGCCACGCACCCTGACGCGGGCCCAGCAGGCCCGACGCCAGCGCGTGATCGACGCCGCCATGTCCCTGGCGCTCGACGGCGGCTACGAGGCGGTCCAGATGCGCGACGTGGCCGCCCGGGCCGACGTGGCCATGGGCACCGTCTACCGGTACTTCACCAGCAAGGACCACCTGCTGGC
>CAZULR010000281.1:0-4101 GCA_964621235.1 uncultured Acidimicrobiaceae bacterium | reverse complement strand
TGTCGGCCACGCCGCCCCAGCCCCGGTTGTCCTCCCACACCACGTCCATGCGGTGGAGCAGGTGCGGGATCCAGCCGATCTGGCCCTCCGAGTAGGCGACCTTCAGGTTGGCGAACCGCTCGAACAGGCCGGACATGAGGAAGTCGGTCATGGACAGCTCGGCGTTGATGTGGGTCAGTGACGACCCGACGGCGGCAGGCGCGTCCGGCGACGTCGACGGCATCTTCGAGCTCGAGCCGATGTGCATGTTGACGATCATCGACGTCTCGTCGCACGCCGCGAAGAACGGGTCCCAGTAGTTGTCGGGATCGTGGATGGAGGGGAGGCCGAGGTAGGCCGGGATCTCGCTGAAGCAGACGGCCCGCACGCCGCGCTCGGCGTTGCGCCGGACCTCCTCGGCGGCCAGGTTGGCGTCCCACAGCGGGACGATGATGAGCGGGACGAGGCGACCGCCGGAACCGGCGCACCACTCCTCGACCTGGTAGTCGTTGTAGGCCTTGACGCAGAGGAGGGCGAGCTCCTTGTCCTCGGCCTCGGAGAACGTCTGGCCGCAGAATCGTGGGAACGTCGGGAAGCACAGGGAGGCCTCGATGTGGTTGACGTCCATGTCCTCGAGGCGCTCCTTCTGGCTGTAGGAACCGGGACGCATGTCCTCGTAGGTGACGCCCTTCATGGTGACCTCGTCGCGGGGCACGCCGACGGCCGAGTCGACCCGCAGCAGCGGCCGCTGCAGCTTCTCGTAGATCCACCAGTCGGCCGGGGCCCCGCCCCCGCCCTCGTTGACGGTCAGCTTGCCGCCGACGAAGGTGACGTCGGGCATGTCCTTGCGGACGATGTGGGGGGCGGCCTCCTTGAACTTGGCCGGCATCCGGCTGGTCCAGGTGTCGGCGGGCTCGACGATGTGGTCGTCGACGGAGATGATCATCGGCAGTTCGGCCATGGGGCGAGCATATCCCCGGTTCTGACGGTGTGTCAGCTGCCGACCCGGCCCGGGCCGGGGGCACGGCGACGCGTTCCGGCCGGCTCTTCCGTCCGGGCCCACCTGTTGCCTACGATGGGTGCCCATGCGAAGGACGCGCCGACTCGTCGCCCTGTGTGCCGTGGTGGTCCCCCTGGTGGCCGCCCTCCTCGTGGGCACGGTGACGACGCCGGCCGGGGCCGATGCGGTCGGCCAGGCGCTGGCCCAGCCCCATGCCTACGCCGGAGGTGGGACGTTCGCCTTCGGCTCGGCCCAGGTGCCCGCCACGCTGACGATCCCGCTGAATTCCGTGGTGGTGGGCATGGCCCCCAACACCGCCGCCCCGACGACGGACCAGGGGTACTGGCTGGCCTCGGCGGACGGGGGCGTCTACGCCATGGGCGACGCCGGCTTCTACGGCTCGTTGGGCGCGCTGCGGTTGGTCGGCCCGGTGGTGACGATCGTGGGCACGCCGGACGGCCGCGGCTACTGGATGGCGGCCATGGACGGCGGGGTGTTCGCGTTCGGCGACGCTGGCTTCTACGGATCGATGGGCGGCCAACCGCTCAACAAGCCGATCGTCGGCATGGCCCCGACCCCGGACGGCCGGGGCTACTGGCTGGTCGCCTCGGACGGCGGGGTGTTCGCCTTCGGTGACGCCCCGTTCCTCGGTTCGATGGGAGGCACGCCGCTCGTTGCGCCGGTGGTCGGCATGGCGGCCCTGCACCACGGGAACGGCTACTGGCTGGTGGCCTCGGACGGCGGGATCTTCTCCTTTGGCGCCGCGTTCTACGGCTCGACCGGTGGCGTCCCGCTGGGTGACCCGGTGTCGGGCATGGCGGCGATGCCCGACGACGGCGGCTACTACCTCGTCGGCGCCGGGGGCAGTGTGTTCACGTTCGGGGACGCGCCGTTCCGGGGGGACCTGGCCGGGGGCCTCGGCGGCAACTCCCACGACGTCATCCCGTTGTCCGGGATCGCGGTGGCGCCCGGCGGCGTCGGCTACTGGCTGCTCGACCCCGACGGGTTCAACTACTCGTTCGCCAACCCACCGGACCCCGTGGATTCGCCGACGGCGTCGGCCATCGTGGGCACGGCGGCGTCCCAGGTGAACGCCGATCCCGACACCGGCTACTTCTGCAACCCGTACGGACCGTGCGAGGCCTGGTGCTCGCTGTTCGCCACCTGGGTGTGGCGCCAGGCGGGCGTACCGATCCCGTCGTACGCCTTCACCGGCGACATGTACTACTGGGCCCAGAGCAACACCACGGTGCTGCCGCCCACCGCGTCGCCCCTGCCGGGTGACGCCGTCCTCTACGGCACCGGGCCGTGGTCGACGTCCTCGTCGGTCCACGTCGGCCTGGTCGCCCAGGTGTGGCCCGACGGTGCGATCGTCACGATCGAGGGCGACGCCGGGCCCGCGGCCTCCGGGAGCCTGGCCGTCATCATCAACGGTCCCTATCTGCCTTCCCTGTCCGAGTCCTACAACGGCATGCCGATCTACGCGTTTGCCCGCTACTGACCCGGGGGCCGACCGGGTGTCGATCCGGACGGCGACACCTGACGACGCGGGTGACCTCGTCGCGTTGCTCCGGGCCGGCGCCCTCGTCGCCATGGACGACGACCTTGACCTCGACCCCTACCGGGCGGCGCTGTCCGACATCGCGACGTTGTCCGGCAACGACGTCCTGGTGGCGGTGCTCGACGGACGGGTGGTCGGCACGTGCCAGGTGATCGTCTTCCGTCACCTGCAGCACGCGGGCGGCCGCTGCGCCGAGCTCGAGTCGATGCACGTGGCCCCGGACGTGCGCGGCCAGGGGGTGGGGGGCGTCCTTCTCGAGGCGGCAGTCGATCGGGCGCGGGCGGTCGGCTGCTACCGGATCCAGCTCACCTCGAACCGGGCCCGCACCGACGCCCACCGCTTCTACGAGCGGCACGGGTTCGAGCCGAGCCACGCCGGATTCAAGCGACTGCTCGACCCGCCCACGGACTGAGCCCGTCGGCGGATCAGCGCCCGGCCAGCAGCGAGTCGAGGAGGCGGGACCGGTGGTCGCCCGCCGACCCCCAGGCCTCGGACAGCGCCCACGTCCGCTTGAGGAACAGTTGGACGTCGCACTCCCACGTGTAGCCGATGGCCCCGTGGACCTGGAGTGCCACCCGGGCCGACTCGAGGGCGGCCTCCGAGGCGTAGGCCTTGGCCACCGAGGCCGCTCGCGAGGCGTCGGGCCCGTCGGCATCGAGCGCCCAGGCCGCCGCGTAGACGACGGGTCGAGCGAACTCGAGGGGCACCTGGGCCCCGGCCAGCAGGTGTTTGACGGCCTGGAAGCTGCCGATGGGCCGGCCGAACTGGTGGCGGTCCCGGGCGTAGTCGGCGGTCCGGGCGATCATGGCGTCGGCCAGCCCGAGCAGCTCGGCCGCGGTCACGACCGCGGCCCGATCGGCGGTCCGGCCGATGGCGGCACGGGCCGCCGCGCCCGACGCGACCAGGGTGGCGGGTGACGGCGTCCATGCCGGGGTGCCGAGCCGGCGCGTCGGGTCGAGCGACGACACGGGGGTGACCGTCGTGGCGGCCCCATCGAGGACGTGGAGCTCCGGTCCGTCGGTGCCGTCCGCCACGAGGATCAGGAGATCGGCACCGTCTGCCCCTGCCACGGGGCCACCGGGCCACCGGGCGTCGGCCACGGCGGCCGCGCGGTGGCCGGCGGCGATGGCGACCAGCAGTGTGCCGGTCGTGGCGCCGGACCCGTCGGTGGACAGGTCGGCGGACAGGTCGGCGAGGAGGGGGGCGGCGATGCCCGTGGTGGTGCCGAGCGGCTCGGGCAGGGCGACCCGTCCGGCCTCCTCCACCAGGGGCACGAGGTCCACGAGCCCGAGGCCGAGGCCCCCGTGGGCCTCGGGGACGGTCAGTCCGGTGACCCCGAGGTCGGCCAGGGTGGCCCAGCGCGCCGTCCGGGCCGCCGGTGCGTCGTAGGCGGCGCGCACGTCGTCGGTCGTGCACTCCTTCGTGAGCACCTGGCGGACGGCGTCGCGGAACTCGAGCTGCTGGTCGGTGAAGGCGAAGTGCATGGCGTCGTCCCCTCAGCCCCGGGGCAGCCCGAGCATGCGCTCGGCCACCACGTTCCGCTGGATCTCGTTGGTGCCGG
>CAZULR010000280.1:2617-4107 GCA_964621235.1 uncultured Acidimicrobiaceae bacterium | reverse complement strand
TCCCCGTCTGCCTGCACGTCCACGAGGCCCAGCCGCTCTCCGGCTGGGCGCTGGGCCGATCGGCCGTGGACGTCACGACGCTCCCGATGGTGGCCCCTTCGGAGTTCATCGCCAGGGAGCTGCACGAATTGAGCGGCACGTCGGTTCCGGCCCTCCTCGGTCCCCTGCGACCGATGGATGCCGGCGACGACATCCCGGTGGACGGCCCGCCCTGGACCGGGGGATCCTTGCGCGTCATCGGTTGTGGGAGCGTCGCTCCGTGGAAGGGCCCGCAGCAGTGGCTGGCGGCCGCGGCGCGCCTGGCCGCGGTCGACGGACGGACGGTGGAGTGGGCGTGGGTCGGGTCGGGCGACCAGCTGTCGGCGCTGCGGGCCGAGACGCAGCGGCGCGGCCTCGACGACCGGGTGCACTGGTTGGGCGAGCAGGCGGACGTGGCGCCGTACCTGGCCTCCGCGGACCTCTTCGTCCTGACCAGCGTGAACGAGCCCCTCGGCCTGGTCCTCCTGGAGGCAGCAGCCGTCGGGGTCGCCAGCGTGGCGTTCGAGAGCGGGGGCGTCCGGGAGATCCTCGTCGACGATCGGGCCCTGGTGACCGGGGGTGACGTCGGCGCACTCGTCGGCCGGGTCGAGGCGGCCCTGCGGGACGCTGCGCTCCGCGCCGAGCTGCTGGACGCGAGCCGACCGGCCCTGGTGGCGAGCGACCCCGGCAATTGGCGCCGACGCCTGGCCACCGTGCTGGACGGGGTCGCCCGCGCCCGGTGACGACGTGGTCTCCGGCTGGTCCGCGCGGATCCGGTGCGGGACGGTCGTGTCGCACCGGGCGTCGACCGGCACCGCCGGGAGGCTATGGTTGCCCGACTCTTCAGTACGCAATACCCCGAATCGGGGTGGGAGTTGAGGTAGCCATGTCCGGGGGGGCGCGCTTGCAACGGCTTGTTCTACTCGTTCTCGCCCCCATCCTCCTCGGGACCTGCTCCGTGGTCGCGGTCCCGGACACAACCGCCGCGGCGGCCGGTACGCCACTGTCGATCACGACGACGTCGCTCGCCGGAGCGATGGTCGGCCGGGCGTACTCGGTATCCCTGTCCGCGACCGGCGGCGCCCGTCCCTATGCCTGGAGCGTGGTCGCCACCTCCGGCGGGCTTCCCGTCGGGCTGACGCTCTCCGGCGCCACCGGGGTCATCTCCGGCACCCCGGGCACCACGGCCGTGACCTCGACGTTCACCGTCAAGGTGCACGGCAAGCAGGTCCTCGGCACCCAGGAGAGGGCCAAGGCGACGTTGACCATCACCGTCGCCCCCGCGATGAGCGTGCTCAGCGGTGCGACCGCCGTCGCCGCAGGTGGCGACCACACCTGTGCCCTGATGGTCGGCGGGACCGTCGACTGCTGGGGCGACGACGGCGCCGGTCAACTCGGCGACGGCACGACCGCTGCCACGGTGAGCGACCCCGTGGCGGTGTCCGGGCTCACCGGCGTGACGTCGATCGTCG
>CAZULR010000280.1:0-2517 GCA_964621235.1 uncultured Acidimicrobiaceae bacterium | reverse complement strand
CCGGGTGGGGGCACACCTGCGCGCTGCTCGGCGGCGGGACCGTCGACTGCTGGGGGCAGAACGGCAACGGCCAGCTCGGCGACGGCACGACCTCCGACTCGTCGGTCCCGGTGGCGGTCGTGGGGGTGATCGGCGTGACGTCGATCGTCGCCGGGTGGGGGCACACCTGCGCGCTGCTCGGCGGCGGGACCGTCGACTGCTGGGGCTACGACCTCGACGGGGCGCTCGGCGACGGGTCCACGACGAACTCACCGACTGCCGTGCCCGTCGGCGGGCTCCACGGCGTGACCGCCATCGCCGCCGGCAGCGACCACTCCTGTGCCGTCGTCGCCGCCGGCGCGGTCGACTGCTGGGGCTACAACCTCGACGGAGCGCTCGGTAACGGCACCCTGGTCACCTCGTCGACCCCCGTGGCGGTCAGTGGACTCACCGGGGCGACGGCCATCGTCGGCGGGGCCGACCACACCTGCGCCCTCCTGGCCGGGGGGTCCGTCGACTGCTGGGGTTCGAACTTCTCCGGCGAGCTCGGCGACGGCACGACCACCGACTCGCCGACCCCGGTCACCGTCGCAGGCCTCACCGGGGTGCGGGCGATCGCCGCCGGGGACTATCACACGTGCGCGGTCGTCACCGGGGGCGCCGTGTCCTGTTGGGGCTCCAACGCCTTCGGCCAACTCGGCGACGGCACGACCACCGACGTCCCGTCCCCCACCGCCGTCCGCGGGCTCGTCCATGTGCGGACCATCACCGCCGGAACCGGCCACACCTGCGCGCTCGTGAAGGGAGGGCAGGTCGACTGCTGGGGCGCCAACGACGCAGGCGAACTCGGCGACGGAACCACCGCCGGTTCACCGATCCCGGTCGCCGTGTCGGACGCGACCTAGATCGTCCGGCCGACGACCCGCACGCCCCGACCGCCGTCAGTGGGCCGTGCGGGACCGGAACAGCAGGTCGACCAGCTCGTCGAGGTTGGCATAGACGTCGACGATCGACATCCTCCCGGCCGACCACAGGCGCAGGGTGCCGGCCATGACATGGTCCACCATCCTCACCATCGACCCGGCCGTCGCCTCGTCCAGGCCGACCAGCGCGTCCCGGAACACGGCACCGGTCGTGCGGTCGAGCCGGGCGATCGCCTCGACGGCGAACGGGTCCGAGGACACGGACAGCGCAGTCACCAACTTGGCCAGGTTGGGCTGCTGCTGGAAGGCGCGGATCGAGCGGTGGAGGACCTCGGTCAACCGCTCCGCCGGATCGTCCCCGGTGAGCGGCCGGGCGCGGACGTTATCCTCCAGCAGCCCTCCCCAGTGGGCGAGCGCCTCGGCGAACAGATGGTCCTTGGACGAGAAATACTGGTACATCGTCCCGAGGGCGACCCCCGACGCCTCGGCCACGTCCTTCATCTGGATCTGCTCGAAGGGCCGATGCCTCGACAGCGCCAGGGCGGCGTCGAGGATCCGGGCGCGCCGCTCCCGCTGGGTGTCGCTCAGCTGGCTCGGCTCGGGAACGGTCGTACCGCGTGGCCGGCTCATCCCGCCCGACCCCTCCCCCCGACGGGGCCACCCGGGTGGACCCGGACCTCACGAAATGGCATTTCTACCCATCACAACGCCTCTGACCTGCATGGTGGTTGACAAACTGAAATAGCGTTCTATCATGCGCGGACCGCCGACAGGAAGGACGTGCCAATGGGGATGCCGGACGACGTGGGGATCGTCGACACCATGATCGGGTTCCCGCACGCGGACATGGCGGGTGTCTACGACTTCATCACCCGCCAGACAAAGGACCGGGAGTCCAAGGAGGACTTCAAGTTCCCGGCGGAGTACATGTTCAAGGATGTCCCCGAGAAGGTGCTGACCGAGTCCCAGGACCCGGTGGCCGTGACCCTCGGGGAGATGGACCGCTGGGGGGTCGAGCGCGGGCTGATCGGGATCGACGAGGCCGAGGGGGCGGGAGCCGACGCCCTGAAGCGGTACCCCGACCGCTTCATCCCCTCGATGTCGGTGGACCCCAATGACGGCATGGACGGCATCCGGGCGATCGTGCGGGCCCACGAGACCTGGGGCATCCGGGCTGTCGGGGTCTTCCCCTCCGGCACCTTCCCCCAGGTGGCCATCAACGACAAGCTGATGTACCCGATCTACGCCAAGTGCGTCGAGCTGGGCATCCCCGTGTTCTGCTGCGCCGGCGTGCCGGGGCCGCGGCTGAAGTACGCCCCCCAGGCCGTCGAGCTCATCGACGAAGTCATGTTCGACTTCCCGGAGCTCGTGTTCGTGACCCGGCACGGTTGCGAGCCGTGGACGGAGCTCGCCGTGAAGCTGATGCTCAAGTGGCCCGGGCTCCACTATTCGACGAGTGCCTTCGCGCCGAAGTACTACCCGAAGGATGTCATCGACTTCGCCAACAAGCGCGGGAGCGACAAGATCATCTACGCCGGGTACTACCCCATGGGACTCTCCCTCGAGCGGATCATGACCGAGATGCGCGACGTCGGACTGAAGGACGAGGTGTGGC
>CAZULR010000279.1:0-4109 GCA_964621235.1 uncultured Acidimicrobiaceae bacterium | reverse complement strand
CGGGTCACCCGATCTGTCTACCATATGGTAAGTGACGGGGTCGACCACAGGACAGAGTCCCACCGGGGCCCGCGACCGGACCAGGCCGCGCCCCGTGCCGGCCGGTGGGCGGACCGACGGCGACGGCGCGTCGACGTCCGAACGGATCCTCGACGCCGCCCTCGCCTCGTTCGCCACGCGGGGCTACGAGGCCTCGTCCCTCGACGCCCTGGCCGTCGGCCTCGACATCCGCAAGCAGACCATCCTCTACTGGTTCCCGAGTAAGGAGGTCCTGCTCGAAGCCGTCATCGACCGCAGCGCCATCGAGCTGTCGGCCGCTCTCGAGGAGGCGCTGGCGACGGCGGGCACCGGCTGGTCTCGTGTCGAGGCCGTGGTCCGGTCGGTCTTCCGCCTGGCCGCCCGCCGGCCGGAACTGCTCGGCCTCGTGCGTGAGATGGGTCGCCTCGGCACACCGGCGGCCACCCGGTTCGTGACCGCCGTGGAGCCGCTGGTGCGGCGGGCGACCGGATTCCTCGAGGCGGAGATGGACGCCGGCCACATGCGGAGACATGACCCGCGACTGCTGCTGCTGGCCATCTACTCGACGGTCATCGGCATGCTGACCGAGGTGGAGGTGCTGCGGGCCTTCGGTGAGGAGCCGACGGCCCGCTCGCTGGTGCGCCGTCGCAACGAGATCCTGGAGCTGTTGCGCTCGGCCCTGGTGACCGAGCCCTCCTGAGCGCTACGTCCGGGCGGCCCGCCCGGTCGGTCAGTCGGAGGTCTTCGTCGCCCGACGCTCGCGCCAGGAGGGCTTGGGCGGCGGCGGCGCCACCGGCGTCGGCTTCTTCGGGGTGTACCGCTTGTTCGCCTCTGGGCCCTTCGGCGCCTTCTTGCCGGAACGCGCCGCGCTGCGTGCTGCAGCCATCTCGGCCCGGCTCTGGCGGGGGGCCGGCGTCGGGCCATTGCCGGCCGCCCTGTCTTCCTTCAGCTTCTGGGTCGCCGCCTTCTGGACCTTGTAGGAGCGGTAGAGCAGCCAGATGGCGAGGATCAGGAAGGGCAGTCCGACGATGGTGCTGACCGTCCCGAAACTGAGGAAGGCGAACAGGGCCACGAAGCCGACCAGCGCCCGGCGACCGATTCGGGTGGTGACGGCCAGGGCCACGCCGGAGGCCACGCCGAGCAGGAGTGACGTGGTCGGGGAGAGCTGGTTCTTGGCGTGGGCCACATGCTTGGCGGGGTGGTCCTCCAAGTAGATGATGACGGCGAACACGATGGCGAGGGCCGCCGCGGTGTAGGCGTAGATGCGCTCACGCCCGTCCAGGCGGTCGATCGACCACTTGGTGGGGTTGCCCCGGCGGTCGAGCGTGGGCTCGGCGGGAACGGTCGGCGCCGGCGAGAACAGGCGCTCCATCAGGCTCTTGTGGGGTCCCGCGGACTTGCCGCCCTCGGCGGCGTCCCCGGTGTCGGTGGTGTGGGGCATCGGCCTCAGGCTACCGGTCCGCCGGGGACCGCTCCGAGGCCCCCTCGGTTCCCGACGGCGCCGGCAGCAGCACGATTCCGAGTCCGGCGTTGTCGGCCCGGGCGATCTCGAACACCCCGGACCCGGACCTTCGCCCTCCGAGGGTGCCGAAGCGCGAGGTGGCCAGCGCCGCTCCGGGCACGCCGCCGGGCTCCTCGACCTCCATCCGCAGGTGGTGGACCCGTCCGGGCAGTCCGTGCAGCACCCGGGGCACCGGACCGTCCGGGTCGGCGTCGGCCGAGCCGACCAGGCGGACACCGAGCGGTCCGGCCCAGGACAGGTCCACCCAGTGCAGTCCGTCGGACGTGGCGTCGGCGGTCACGGCGCCGCCGAGCAGCCCGGCGAACAGGGCGAGTGCGGCCCCGAGGTCGGCCACGACGTGGCAGACCTGCACCAGGGCGGCCGGCGGCACCGGCCCCGACCCGTCGGCACGCTGGCGACGATCGGCCGGGTAGTCGTCGGGCGGGTCGCTCCGCCAGGCGAATCGTTGCTGGGCGAGCTGCACCACGACGCCGCTGGCCAGCTTCGGGTGGAGAAAGCACTCCCGCCACTCGGGGTCCGAGGTGTTGATGCCGATCGGGTGGATGCCGAAGGTCCGGGCGCGGTCGATGGCCACCTCGAGATCAGGCACCTTGAAGGTCAGGTGATGGGGTCCCGGCCCGCTGGCGGCGAGGAACCGCGACAGGAAGTCGTTGACCTCGACGTCCCAGGGCATGAGCACCTCGACCCGGGCGCGGTTGGCGAATCGCAGCTGGGCGGGGGCGAACCCGGGACCGGGGCCGCCCGAGTTCCATTCGGCCCCGAGGTCGGTGGCGTAGCGGTGCCAGACGTCCTGCCAACGGGGGACGGCGTGGGCGACATGGTCGAGGACGGCGCCCTCGATGCGCGTGTCACCAGTGGGTGCGGTCGACATCCCTCCAGACTGGTCGCGACCGACCCGCGCTGTCGACACGGCGACCGGGCCGGCCCGAACAGCCACCCGTCCGGGCCGCGCTCCCCTTGTCGGGTGAGGGTGGCCCCGATACGGTCGGCACATGGACTTCCGCACCGTTTCAGTCGTCGACCTGGCCGGCCGGGTCCGGAGCGGGCAGGTGTCAGCGTCGGAGCTGGTCGACCACGCCCTGGCGCAGGTGGCGGCCCACAACGGCACGGTCAACGCGTTCGTGGCGGTCGACGAGGGCCGGGCCCGCGCGGCCGCCGCCACCGTCGACGCGCAGGTCGCGGCAGGGGAGGACCCGGGACCCCTGGCCGGCATCCCTCTCGGAGTGAAGGACCTGGAGGACGCCGCCGGGTACGTGACGACCCAGGGCTCGGCCGCCTACGGGGGGCGGCCCGCGGCCACCGAGGACTCGATCCTGGTGTCCCGACTGGTGGCCGCCGGGTGCGTGGTGGTCGGCAAGACGAACACCCCGGAGCTCGGTTGGAAGGCGGACACCGACAACCCGCTCTTCGGGCCCACCCTCAACCCGTGGAACCTCGAGCACACCCCTGGTGGCTCGTCGGGCGGGTCGGCGGCGGCCATCGCCGCGGGGATGGTGCCGCTGGCCACCGGGTCCGACGGAGGTGGTTCGCTGCGGATCCCGTCGGCCTGCTGCGGGCTGTCAGGGTACAAGGCCTCCCTCGGACGGGTCCCCTCCGGTGGGCGGACTGCGCCCGACTGGGCCCACCTCTCGACCAAGGGTCCCATGGCCCGACGCCTGTCCGACGTCGTGGCCGCCCTGGAGGTCGTCGTCGGCCCGGATCCCTCCGACCTGCGATCGCTCCCGCGCCCGGAAGCTTCGTGGCTGGCCGCGCTCGACGACCCCCATCCGCCGGCCCGGGTGGCCTGGTCACCCACGCTCGGCTATGCCGAGATCGACGAGGAGGTCCTGGCACTCTGCCGTCGGGCCGTCGACATATTGGCAAATCTCGGCTCCGAGGTGGTCCAGGTCGACACGATCTTCGACGCGGACCCGGTCGACTCATGGCTGACGCTTTCGGGCGTCTACAACCTGCGCTCCCACGCCGGGGTGCGTGGCACCGATGCCTGGGAGCAGATCGACCCCGTGCTGCGCCTCGTGATCGACGGAGCGGCGGAGACCTCCGCCCTCGACCTCGTGCGGGCCGAGGATTTATGCCACACCCTGAACCTCCGGCTGGTCGACCTGTTCCATGACGTCCGACTGCTGGTCACCCCGACCACGGCGGGAGTGCCACCACCGCGCTCGCTCGGGGGATCGGGACTGATCAATGGCACTCCGGACATCAACTGGGTGAAGATGACGTATCCGTTCAACATGACCCGGTCGCCGGCGGCGACGGTGTGCGTAGGGAAGTCGTCGGCCGGGGTTCCGGTGGGGCTGCAATTGGTGGGGCCCCAGCACGCCGACCTCGTCGTGCTGCGGACGGCGGCGGCACTCGAGGCCGCCTTGGCGTTCGACGAGATGGCACCCTTCCCGACGGGTTGAGTCGGGACCTTCCGGCGCGGCACCCGTCCGCCGGAGCGCCGATCAGCCCTGTGGCGTGCACGGGCTAGCATGCTCGTCTGCATCGATGCGGTGTCCGCACTGCGTCATTCGGGCGCTTAGCTCAGTTGGTTAGAGCGCAGCCTTCACACGGCTGAGGTCGGAGG
>CAZULR010000278.1:0-4117 GCA_964621235.1 uncultured Acidimicrobiaceae bacterium | reverse complement strand
GCGTCGACCACCGCCACGCTGTAGAGGGTGTCCCGGTTCATGCGGATGACCGACTGCTGGTCGAGTGGCGTGGGCGTGCGGATGTGGGTCCAGTCGTTGACTGCCGCCCCGAACCCGAGGAACCGCTCGACCTGGGACGCCACTTCGGCCCGTGCGAAGTTGTCGACGTTGACCTCGATGGCCATGGTGCACCTCCTGTGCGATGGGGACCGGCACCGGCGGGTCCGTCCGGGCCGGGGCCCGTCGACTCAGAAGGTCAGGACACCTCGGGCCAGCTTGCCGGCCTCCATGTCCTCGACGATGTCCCGGAAGCCCTCGAGCGGCTTCTGCTCGGTGACCAGCTCGTCGAGCATGAGCTTGCCCGACAGGTACAGCTCGACCATCAGCGGGATGTCGTGGTGGGGCCGGGACGAGCCGTAGCGGCAGCCCAGCAGGCCCCGGTCGACGTAGGCCAGCGCGTTGACGTCGACCGCCACCTCGGTCCCCTGCGGGGGGATGCCGATGGCCAGGGCGTTTCCGCCCCAGTCGAGGACGTCGAGGGCGTTGCGCAGGACGGCCGGGTGGCCGACGCAGTCGAAGGACCAGTTGACGCCCCCCGTCCAGCCGAGTGCTCCGGTGACCCGGGCGGGACCGGGCGGGACGATCTCACGGATGGCGGCCACGGCGTCCGTCTCCGACGCGTCGACGAAGTGGGTGGCACCGAACTGGCGGGCCAGTCCCTCCTTGGAGGCGAGCGTGTCCACGGCGATGATGCGACTCGCCCCGGCCAGCCGCAGACCCTGGATCACGTTGAGCCCCACTCCGCCGACACCGAACACGGCCGACGTCTCACCCGCCTGCACCTTGGCCCGGTTGAGCACCGCGCCGACGCCGGTCAGCACCCCGCACCCGATCAGGCACGCCGAGGTCATCGGCACATCCTTCGAGATCTTGACGGCCTGTACCTCCTTGACGATGGTCGACTCGGCGAACACCGACGTGGCGGCGAAGTTGGACGCCGGCTCACCCTTGTAGGTGAACGGGGTCGAGACGTTGCCGAGCGTCTTGACGCACCAGGTCGGATGGCCGGTCGAGCAGGCCCGGCACGTCCCGCAGCTGGCCAGGGTGGCGATGACGACGTGGTCGCCGGGCTTCACCGACCGCACCTCGCTGCCGACCGCCTCGACGACCCCGGCACCCTCGTGCCCGAGGACCGAAGGCGCTTTCCACGGGATGGTTCCGTTGATGACGGACAGGTCGGAGTGGCAGACGCCGGCCGCGCCGATGGCTACCCGGACCTCGGTGGGCCCGGGGTCGCCGATCGACAACTGGTCGGTGACCTCGACGTCGGATCCGGTGTAGACGATGCCTCGCACGTGCTGCTCCTTCTGCTCGGTGTTGCGATCTGCTCGGTGTTGCTATCTGCTCGGTGTGGCGATCTTGTCGATCGGTGCTGCGGTCCGTCAGGTGCGGTTCGGCGCCCAACCGCCGGTCGTGCCGTCAGCTGGCGAATGTCGCCCGGAGTTCGCGTTTGAGGACCTTGCCGCTGGCGTTGGTGGGCAGGACATCGACCACCTCGACCCTACGCGGCACCTTGAAATTGGCGAGCTGCTCCTTGGCGAAGGCCGGCAGATCGTCGCCGAGAGCGGTCACGTCCGCGCCGGGGGCCGCCACCACGACGGCGAGTCCCACCTCGCCCATGCGGTGATCGGGGACGCCGACAACGGCCACCTGGCCCACGGACGGGTGGCGGCGCAGGACGGCCTCCACCTCGGCCGGATAGACGTTGAATCCCCCGCTGACGTACATGTCCTTCAGTCGGTCGGTGATGGCCAGATTGCCGCCGGCGTCGAGGAACCCGACGTCACCGGTGTGCAGCCAGCCCTCCGGGTCGATTGCCGCTGCCGTGGCCTCGGGGTCGTGGAAGTAGCCGGACATCACGTTGTAGCCGCGCACGACGATCTCGCCCGCCTCGCCGGTGGCCACCTCGTTGCCGTCGGCGTCGACGATGCGCACCTCGACGTCGGGAATGGCCCGTCCCGACGTCGCGGAGATCACCTCGGCGGAATCGCCCCGTCGGCACATCGTGGCCGTCCCGCACGCCTCGGTCAGTCCGTAGGCGGTGAGCACCGTGTCGATACCCATCTCGGACCACAGCGACTCGACGAGCTCCACCGGCACCACGGCGGCGCCGGTCACCACCAGGCGCAGGGTCGACAGGTCGAAGGCGTCCCGCTTCGGGTGGTCGAGGATCGACTGGAAGATGGTCGGCGGCCCGGGCAGGACGCTGATCCGCTCGTCGGCCACCCGCTGCAGCACCACGTCGACGTCGAACACCGGCTCGGGCACCATGGTGGCCCCGGCCATCAGGCAGGCCAGGATGCCCGCCTTGTACCCGAAGGTGTGGAAGAACGGGTTGACGATGAGGTAGCGGTCGCCCGCCCGCAGGCCCACGACCTCCGCCCAGGTGGCGAACGTCCGGAGCGTCTGCCCGTGGGTGGTCATCGCCCCCTTGGGGTGTCCCGTGGTCCCCGAGGTGAAGACGAGGTCGGACACGTCGGTCGGGGTGATCGCCGCGGTTCGGCCGGCGGCGACGTCCGGCTCGCAGTCGGCCGCCCGGGTCAGGAACGCCTCCCACCCGACCGCACGGGCACCGGCGGCCTCCGACGGAGCGGCTTCCTGTCCGTCCGTGCGCAGGACGACGACGAGGTCGAGGTCGGCCAGTGCATCGCCGGCGGCCACGGCCTCGTCGAGCAGGGCCGGATAGTCGGTGCCGAGGAACCCCTGCACGGTGAAGAGGATCCTGGCCCCCGAGGCCCGCAGGATGTACGCCGCCTCGGTGCCCTTGTAGCGGGTGTTGAGCGGCACGAGCACCGCACCGGCACCTACCGCGCCCAGGGCCGCCACGATCCACTCCGCGCAGTTCGGCGCCCAGATGGCGACCCGATCACCGGGCTCGATGCCGTGGGCCACCACCGCCCGGGTGGCCGTGGCCACCTGCTCGGCCAGTCGGTCGAAGGACCACCGCGTCGTGGTGCCGCCGGGCCCGTTGCGGTCGACCACGGCTTCCGCATCGCCGAAGCGCGCCGCGGCGTCGTGGACCAAGCCGGGCAGGGTCTCCCACTGGAGGTCGCCGCGGGGATCGGTCACATCTGACACGCCGTCAGGGTAGTGCATGGCCCTGGCGCCGGCGTCGGCTCACCGGGACGCCGCTCAGGGATGCTGACTGGAGACCGAGACCACTTCGCCGGTCATGAACGTGGCATACCCACTGGCCAGGAAGGCGATGACGTTGGCCACCTCCCACACCTCGGCCCCCCGGCCGAAGACCTCGCGTCGTGCCAGCTCGGCCAGGTCGTCGTCAGCCATGACTTTGTTCAGGAAGGGGTGGACCGCCAGGCTCGGTGACACCGCGTTGATGCGCACCCCGTGCGGAGCGGCCTCCACCGCGGTGCACCGGGTCAGGGCCATCACCCCGGCTTTGGCCGCCGCGTAGTGGGCCTGTCCGGCCTGGGCCCGCCACCCCAGGACGCTGGCGTTGTTGACGATGACCCCGCCACCGCTCCGCGCGTACATGTGGCGGAGGGCGGCACGCGTGCACCGGAACGTGCCCGTGAGGGTGACGTCGAGGACGAGGTCCCACTGCTCGTCGGTCATGTCCACCACGTCGACCTGGCCACCGAGCCCGGCGTTGTTGACCGCCACGTCGAAGCGTCCGTGCTCGGCCACCGCCGCGTCGTACAGCGCCTGCACCTCGGACTCCACCGTCACGTTGCACGCAACGGCCAGCGGTCGCACCCCTTCCGCCCCGGGCACCTCGGCGAGGGCGTCGGCCGCCTCGCCCAGTCGGCGCTCGTGGGCGTCGGACACCACGACCGTGGCCCCCTCCTCGATGCACCGCTTGGCCGTGGCGAAGCCGATTCCGGTGCCGGCGGCGGCCGTCACCACGACGATCTTCCCCTCGAGCAGGCCATGACCGGCGGGGGGCTCGGGAATCGCCAGCGGCACCGTCGGCGCGTCCGGTGGGCCCTGCGTGCTCGGTGTGTCGCTCAACGGAGCTCCCCTTTGGGCTCGGGCGGGAGTCCGAGGACCCGCTCGCCGATGATGTTCCTCTGGATCTCGTTGGAGCCGCCGTAGA
>CAZULR010000277.1:0-4118 GCA_964621235.1 uncultured Acidimicrobiaceae bacterium | reverse complement strand
TGGGTGCGGGTCGGCGGGGGGTCCGACCCGGATCATGCGGCTCAGGCAGCCTCGTGGGCGGCCTCGAGCACGTCGTCGATGGAGAGGATCTCCAGAGCCTCGGCCTCGGCCTGGCGGACCTTGCGGACGCCGATGCCCATCCGCTCGGCGGTCGTCTGCAACGACGCCGGGTCGCTGCCGTCGAAACCGAACCGGTGGCGGATGACCTCACGCTGGAGGTCGGAGAGCTGGTCCACGGCCTGGCGGACCAGGTCGAGGGTCAGCTCGGACGTCACGTCCTCCTCGAAGTCGGCCTGGTCGGTCGAGACCAGATCGCCCAGGGTGGCGGTCGAGTCGGTGGCCGCCGGCTGGTCGAGGCTGGCGACGACCCGGGCGGCCTGGACGAGGTCCTCGCGCATCGGCGCCGTGGTGTTGGTGGCGTCGTCGAGCTCGGCGTCCGTGGGCGGACGCTGCAGCTGGTGGGTCAGCTCCCACATGGCGGCATCGACCTGCTGGTTGCGCTCGGCCACCTCCATCGGGAGGCGGATGGTGCGCCCGTGCTGCTGGACGGCACGCTGGAGGGCCTGACGGATCCACCAGGTGGCGTAGGTGGAGAACCGGAAGCCCCGCTCCCAGTCGAACTTGTCGACGGCCCGCATGAGGCCGAAGGTGCCCTCCTGGATCAGGTCCGGCAGGTCCACGCCGCGGTCCTGGTAGCGGCGGGCCCAGTGGACGACCAGGCGGAGGTTGGCGGCCACCATCTCCCGGCGGGCGGCGTCGTCCCCGGCGGCGACCCGCTTGGCCAGCTCGGTCTGGGCGTCGTGGTCGGGCAACGGGTGGTGGTCGAGGTCACGCAGGAAGAGGCCCAGGCTGTCGGCATCGGACCCACGGTTCCTGTTGGCGGCGTTCCTCGCCGCGGGAGACGATGCCGCCCCGGTGGCGGCCGTGGAGGTCCCTGATGCCTGGTTCTTCGCTGTCGCAGTGCGCGTGGTCATCCCTCTCCTCAGTCCTCCTGGTCCTGTCTCCACATGTGCAACGTCGGATCCGCCGATTGCATTCCATCCGACCCGAGGTCCTCACTCGGGCCCCGCCGCGCGCACGGCGGCTCGAGCCGGCTTGCGCCATGGGTATTCGGAGTGCTCGGCTGCACGGATGACTGCTACCTACCCACGAGTGGCCCTGATACGCCATGGGGAGACGGCCTGGAGCCGCGATCGTCGCCACACCGGTCGGACCGACATCCCGCTGACCCCACTGGGCGAGGCGCAGGCGGCCGCCCTGGCCACCCGCCTTGTGGGCTGGGACCCGGCCGAGGTTCGCGTCAGTCCCCTCATCCGGGCCACCCGCACGGCCCGGCTGGCCGGCCTCGACAACGCGGACATCGACCCTGACCTGGTCGAATGGGACTACGGCGACTACGAGGGGCGGACGACGGCGGCCATCCGCGCCGACCGACCGGGCTGGGACCTCTTCGGCGACGGCGTGCCCCATGGGGAGACGCTCCACGACGTGGCCACCCGGGTGGACCGGG
The DNA here is from genome assembly GCA_964621235.1 of uncultured Acidimicrobiaceae bacterium. Taxonomy (GTDB): domain Bacteria; phylum Actinomycetota; class Acidimicrobiia; order Acidimicrobiales; family RAAP-2; genus Bog-756. The sequence goes on along the minus strand of CAZULR010000277.1, from coordinate 2,608 downwards.
TGATCGCCCGGATCCGCAGCGGCACGGGCGACGTGGTCTGCGTGGCCCACGCCCACCTCCTGCGCGTCCTGGCCGTGCGGTGGCTGGGCCTCGACCCGGTGTCCGCCCGCTACCTGGTGCTGGGGCCGGCATCGTTCAGCGTGCTCGGATGGGAGCGTGACCAGTCCGTGATCGAGCACTGGAACCTCTGACCGGCGACGCCGGGCCTCTGGTCAGGGCGCCGGTGCGCCGGGCGGTGGGGGGGTCCGGCGCGGCAACTGCCCGGGACCGGGGGGCACGCCCGACGGCTGGCGGTCGCGTGGCCTCGTCGGCTCCATCGACTCGCCCCGGAACCTCCGCCGGGGGCCCGACCAGGGTGCCGGCGGGGCGTCGAGCCGGTAGGCGAGGGAGTAGGCCACGGACTCGTAGTTCGCCCGCCAGCCGCGGAAGTGGGCCCAGGCCTCGTCGACCGGCCGGGACATCGGGTAGTCGATGGCCGCCAACTGCCGGAAGGCCTCGTCGAAGGCCGACTCGGGCAGTTCGATGGGACCGTCCGGATCGGGATCCGCGTCGAAGGGGATGCGGGTGACCTGGGCGATGTCACGCAGGCAGGTGAAGCCCATCCGGATGCACATGCGCGCCTCGGTGGGGGCGCCGACGGGGTCGACGGCCAGGACCAGGGCTGCGGCGTCCATGACGGCCAGGAGGCTCACGATCCAGGAGTTCTGCGGTCGGGGGGACCGCAGGTAGAGCAGCGACGGATAGGTGCAGTGGCTCTCGGTGACGTCGGCCGACCACCGCTCCCACTCGGCGAAGAGGTTGGCCAGGTTGTCGATCGAACTGACGAGCTGGTGGCGGATCAGGATCTCGGGGCCCCAGGCCGGGGATCCTGCCCGACTCTCGAGCAGGGTCACGAGTGTCTCGCGGCGGTTGTAGGCCGAGTAGAGAGTGGGCAGGTAGGCGATCTGGAGGGCGACGAGTACCAGGCCCGTGCCGGCGGCGACGAAGTCGACCACGCGCGACCCGGACGTGTGGCTGAGGGCGAACCCGAGCGTGAAGACGGACGACCCGGCCTCGGTGAAGGCGGAGCCGACCGATCCGTGCCCGATGCCCCAGTTGACGAGGGTGAAGCCCACCATGGTCATCAGCAGCCAGGTGATGAGCAGGACGACGAGTGCCACGGGCTCGGAGACGGCCAGCACCCGGTCCTTGGCCGCGTAGGTGCGGGCGAGCTGGGACACCCGGCGGAAGACGGCCCGGACCACCAGGATCGGGTAGACCACGAAGCTCGAGGCCGGTCGGGGGACGATCAGGACGGTGAGGACGCTGCGGGCCGTTCCCAGGAGGATGACGACCCCGGCCAGGAGGACGAGGAGACGCTCGGTGGTCACCGGGGACGGGAGTGCGTCAGCCGACCACGTCGGGGGCCACGGGGACCCGACCCTGGGCACGGGCGACCATGTCGGCCAGGGTGAAGGAGTCGAGGTGGGTGCGCATGTGCTCGCCCACGTCGGCCCACACGGCCAGCAGGACGCACTGGCCCTCGTGGTCGCAGGCCCCGTTCTCGTGCGGGACACCGAAGTCACCGGCCACGATGGGACCGTCCACGGCCGACACGATCTGGGAGAGCGTGATCTCCTCCGGCGGGCGGGCCAGGACGTAGCCCCCGCCGACGCCGCGCTTGGAGCGGACGAGGCCAGCGCCCTTCAGGGCGAGCAGGATCTGCTCGAGGTAGGGCTGGGGGAGTCCGGTCCGCTCGGCGATGTCCCGCACGGCCGTCGGACCCTCGCCACCGTCGGCATGGAGCGCCAACGAGAGCAGGGCACGGCTGGCGTAGTCCCCTCGGGTCGATACCTTCACGGGTCCATGCTAGTGACTGCGCGCCACGGCGGGAGTGTCCCTGGAGCAGTCGACCGGCCATCGACCGGCGCCGACCCCCGGATTCCGCCGGTGGCGGTGCCGGTCGGGCGGGGCGGTGCTCAGCGCCCGCCGAGCTTGCCGGCGGCCAGGTCCTCGGCCATGGCCCAGCCGAAGGTGACAAGACGGCCGCCGTTGGCGCAGTCCACGGACTCGAAGAAGGCGACGACATCGGTCCCCGGCTCGGACTTGTGGCTGGCGAAGTCGAACCCACCGGCCTCGCAGCCGTCTCCCGAGACCACGAACGTGCGATCGTCGATGCGGCCGTCGGCGCCGAAGCGCTTGGCCAGGCGCCGGCCCCAGGCACGCTCCTCGCCGGTGGCCTTCTGGGCCGGGGCGGGGACGACGTCGCTCAGGCCGGCGAAGGCCTTGAAGCCGTCGGGCCCGAGCAGCCGGGTGCCGACCAGAACGTCCTCGTCAGGGAAGGCCAGGAGGGCCCGACGGTACTTGTCGCCCATCATCGCCCGCAGCACGGTGTCGGCGCGCGAGGTGCGGTCGACCGTGGCTAGGCCGATCAGGAGCGACGGCGTCCCGCCGATGCGCTCCAGGGTCGAAAAGGAGTACCCGCGCAGCTTCGCTCCCTCGCGGGCCCGGGTCACCAGCACCCACTCCTCCCGCTGTTTCGACAGGAACCCGATATCGAATCGAGGTTCCCGCTCGGCGCACAGGTCGGCCATCTCGGCCAGCTCGGCGTCACTGATCGACGTGCAAT
>CAZULR010000276.1:0-4120 GCA_964621235.1 uncultured Acidimicrobiaceae bacterium | reverse complement strand
GCCTTCGGGTCCGCCTCGGCAGGTCCGGCCCGGTGCCCGCCACCGGCCGCCGCGCCGCAAGGCGGGACGGTGGCCCCTAGAGCGCCAGCGTCGCCCCGCCGTCGACCACGACGGCGGCACCATTGACGAAGCCGGCCTGGGCCGAGCACAGGAAGGCCACGACCTCACCGAAGTCGGACGGATCGCCCATCACCCCGGTGCCACCCAGCTGCCTCATGCGGTCGGTGGCGTGCGGGCCCGGACAGGCCATGTTGAGCGTGATGCCGCTCGACTCGGAGGCGAGGTCGGCGGCGGCCGTCTTGATCCACGCCCAGAGCCCGGTGCGGGCCGTGTTGGAGAGCGCCAGCACCGGTGCCGCCTGCTTCACGGTGTAGGACGTGATGCAGCAGATCCGGCCCCAGCCCGCCGACCGCATGTACGGGAGCGCCTCGCGCACCAGCCGCACCGAGGTGAGCAGGTTGGCGTTGAGCGCAGCCTCGAGATCGGCATCACCGAGGTCCAGCGCCCGTCCGGGCGGCGGGCCCCCCGCGTTGGCGACCAGGATGTCCAGCGCACCGAACCGGTCGACCGTGGCCGCCACGAGTCGGGCCGGCTCGCCGGGGTCGGTCACGTCCCCGGCACTGACGTGGACGGAGGCTCCGAGCGCCGCCACCTCCTGCCGCGTCGCCTCGAGTGTCGCGGCGTCCCGTCCGGACAGCATCACCCGGACCCCTTCGGCGGCCAGTGCGAGCGCGGTGGCCCGGCCCAGGCCCTTCGAGCCGGCGGTGACGAGTGCCACCTTGCCCTCGATGCCGAGATCCATGCGATCCCTCCTCAGCGGTCGACCACGACGAGGCCGTGGTCGACGGTGTTGAGCGGCTCGGGACGACCATCCGCCCCGATGACCACGATGTCCTCCAGACGCATTCCGAACCGGCCCGGCTGGTAGATGCCCGGCTCGACGGAGAACGCGTGACCGGGCACCAGTGCCTCGTCGTTCCCCACCACCAGGTAGGGGTCCTCGTGCTCCTCGATCCCGATGCCGTGCCCGGTGCGGTGCACGAAGAGGTGGCCGTAGCCGGCGCCGTCGATGGCCTCCCGGGCCACTGCGTCGACCGAGGCTGCCGTCACGCCGGCCACGGCCGACCCGACCGCGGACCTCTGGGCCGCCTCCAGCACGTCGTAGCAGGCCGTCACCTCGGGCGACGGGTCGCCGGTCACGATGGTCCGGGTGATGTCCGAGCAGTAGCCGACATCACCGTCGAGCGACAGGGCGCCGCCGAAGTCGCACACGACGGTCTCACTCCTGCCGATGACCCGGTCGCCCGGCTCGTGGTGCGGGCTGGCCGCGTTCGGGCCGCTGCCCACGATGGCGAAGTTCACGGCGCTGTGCCCCTCGGCGATCAGCAGGGCGCCGAGATCGGCGGAGACCGCCGCCTCCGTCCGGCCGACGAGTGGGATGGCACCGGACTGCAGGACGAGCGCCACCCGGTCGGCCGCAGCACCGGCCGCCCGCAGTGCGGCGACCTCGGCCTCGTCCTTCACGGCACGGATCGGCGAGGTGACCGTCGATGCCTCGACCCACCCCGCGTCGGGCAGTCGCCGCTGCAGGGCGAGCGCCGTGGTGGCCCAGGCCCGGTCGGACAGGGCGAACCGCCCCGACCGCGCACCCGCCACCAGGTCCACGACCAGGTCGAGGGGGTCCACGTCGTCCGACCACGGCAGCAGTCCGACGAGGCCGTCGGTGTCAGGCACCCGCGGTGCCTCGAGCCCGGGCACCACGAGCACCGGGTCACCGACCAGGGGCAGGACGAGCAGGGTCAGGCGTTCGAGCGGCATGGCCCGGTACCCGGTCAGCCACGGCAGGTCGGCCCCGTGGGACAGGAGGAGGGCATCGACCCCGGACGACTCCATCCCCTCCCGCACGCGGGACAGTCGGGACCTCCGGGCCTCGAGGGCACGCGGGCTGAGGGTCTCCGTCACCGGCTCACCGGACCGACATCCTCACGGCCACGGGCACGGGTGCGGGCGCAGCCACCGTCACGGGTGCGGGTGCCGAGGCGGACCCGGACGAGGCGTCGGCCGCCTCGCGGGCGTGATAGCTCGAGCGGGTGAGCGGCGACGCCTGGACGTGGTCGAAGCCGAGCGCCATACCGGCCCGACGCAGGTCGTCGAACTCCTCCGGCGTCCACCAGCGGGCGACCGGGAGGTGACCGGCGCTCGGGCGCAGGTACTGGCCCAGGGTGACGATGCCGACCCCGACGGCCCGCAGGTCGGCCAGGGTGGCCAGCACCTCGTCCTCGCGCTCGCCCATGCCCAGGATGACGCCCGATTTCGTGGTGAGCCCGGCCCCCGCCGAACGGGCCAGCACGGTCAGGCTGCGGGCATATCCGGCGGACGGCCGGACGGCGCGCTGCAGTCGGGCCACCGTCTCGATGTTGTGGTTGAGCACGTCGGGTCCGGCGTCGAGGATCGTGCGGAGTGCGTCGTGGTCCCCCTTGACGTCCGAGATGAGGACCTCGACGGCGGTGCCCGGGCTCGCCCGACGGATGGCGGCGATGGTCTCGGCGAACGCCCCGGCGCCCCCGTCGGCCAGGTCGTCGCGGGCCACACAGGTGATGACGGCGTGGGCCAGGCCCATCCGGGCGACGGCCTCGGCCACCCGGCCCGGCTCGCCGGGGTCGAGCGGGAGGGGGTGGCGGGTGTCGACCTGGCAGAACCCGCAGGCCCGGGTGCAGCGGGACCCGTTGATCATGAATGTGGCCGTGCCGTCGGCCCAGCACTCGTAGATGTTGGGGCAGCCCGCCTCCTCGCACACCGTGACGAGCCCGAGTTCGCGCACCGAGTGCCGGAGCCCGAGGTAGCCCTCGGCCATGGTCGCCTGCACACGGAGCCAGGCCGGCTTGCGGGCCGACAGGGCCACTCCGGCGCCGGGGTCGATACCCGATCGGACCATCCGCCGCTCGAGCGCGGTCGGCGCCGGTTCCGTCCGACCCGCCGGAACCCGGTCCGGTGCCGCCTGGGCCCCGGTGTCCCGGGCGCCGTCCGTCACCTCGGCCAGGTCGAGGACCGGGCCCCAGGTGCGGGCCGCCGCGGCCACGACCGCGTCGACGACCTCCCCCATGGTCACCGCGTATCCCTCGGCGGCCAGCGAGGTCGTGGGGTGATCGGCGATCCCGCACGGCACGATGTGGTCGAACATACCCAGGTCGGTCGTCACATTGAGGCCGAATCCATGGGTGGTGCGGCCCCGGGCCGTCCGCACGCCGATGGCCGCGATCTTGCGGGGGCCCACCGGCCCCGTCCCGGGCGCGTCCGGGTCGATCCATACCCCCGGGTAGTCCGACTTCCGCCCGACGCGGCCGGCGGGAACGCCGAGGGACACCAACGCGTCGATCACCACCTGCTCCACCCGGCGGACGTGCTCCGGGCCGTGGTGGGGCCCGCTCCCGACCGAGCGGACCGGGTAGCCGACCAGTTGGCCCGGGCCGTGGTACGTCACGTCGCCACCGCGGTCGACCGGGAGGAGCGTCGCCCCGACCGCGGCCGGCTCGACCAGCACGTGGGACGGGTCGGCATGCGAACCCAGCGTGTACACGGGCGCATGCTCCATGAGGAGCAGGTAGTCGTCACCCGAGCGGGCGGCCACCGCCCGCTGGAGGTCCCACGCCTCCGCGTACGGGACGCGCCCGAGCCACCGCACGCGCAGGCCGCTCCCCTGCGCCCCGGCCGACGGTCGGTCGTCGTCCACCGGCAGCTACAGCTCGCCGGCCCAGTCGCGGTCGTCGAGGATGGCCGACAGCCGGGACAGGAAGCGGGCGACGTAGGCGCCGTCGACGGCACGGTGGTCGAAGTTCATCGCCACCAGGCCGACCGAGTGGATCCCGATGGACTCGGTGCCGTCCGGGAGCTCGACCACCACCGGCTTGCGGGACACGCCGTCGGTCGAGAGGATCGCCACCTGGGGCTGATTGATGATCGCCCCCGTGATAAGCGTCCCGAAGGGACCGGCGTTGGTGATGGAGAACGTCCCGCCGCTGATGTCGTCGAGGCTGAGCCGCTTGATGCGGGCACGGTCGGCGACGTCGCGTATCCGACGCGCCATGCCGCGGAGGTTCAGCTCCTCGGCGTTGTGCACCAC
>CAZULR010000275.1:0-4123 GCA_964621235.1 uncultured Acidimicrobiaceae bacterium | reverse complement strand
CGCCGGTGCAGTACACCGACGACGTCTGCCACGAGATGGTCGAGGCCTTCGCCGCCGGCGACCCGGGACCGGTCTGGCCGGAGGACTGAACGACAGCGGACCGGCCGGTGGGAGCCAACCGCCGGTCAGCCGGACGGGACCCGCCCGGCCCACCACCCGTCGAGTCGACGGAAGGCCTCCTCCTCACCGAGGGGGCCTTCGTCCATCCGGAGCTCGAGCAGGAACGACAGTGCCTGACCCACCTCGCGTCCCGGAGGGATGCCGAGGTGGGACATCACCTGGGCGCCGTCGAGGTCGGGTCGGATGGCGTCGAGTTCCTCCTGCTCGCGCAGCGTGGCGATGCGGGCCTCCAGTTCGTCCATTCGACGGTCGAGGGCCCGGGCCTTGGTGGCGTTCCGGGTGGTGCAGTCGCACCGGGTGAGCTCGTTGAGCCGGTCGAGCAGCGGCCCGGCGTCGCGCACGTAACGCCGCACGGCACGGTCGGTCCATCCCAGACGGTAGGTGTGGAACCGGAGGTGGAGGTTGACCAGCTCGGTCACCGTGTCGACCTCGTCGTTGGGATACCGCAGCGCCTGCATCCGCTTGCGGGTCATCCGGGCACCCACCACCTCATGGTGGTGGAAGGTGACCCCCCCGTCCACGAAGGCACGGGTACGCGGTTTGCCCACGTCGTGGAAGAGCGCGGCCAGGCGGAGCAGCCGGTCGGGTGACGTCTTGTCGACGACGGCCAACGTGTGGGCCAGTACGTCCTTGTGACGGTGGATCGGGTCCTGCTCGACCGCCAGGCCCGGCAGCTCGGGCAGGAAGTCCTCGGCCAGACCCGTGCGGACGATGAACCACAGCGCCACCGACGGGACGGGCACCACCATGATCTTGTCGAGCTCGTCGCGGACCCGCTCGGCCGACACGATGGAGAGGCGGTGGTGACCGGCGGTGACGGCGACCACCAGGTCGGGTGTGGGCTCGAGATCCAGCCTCGCCATGAAGCGGGCCGCCCGCAGCATCCGCAGGGGGTCGTCGGAGAACGAGACCTCCGGGTCGAGCGGCGTGCGCAGGCGCCGCTCCGCCAGGTCGACCAGGCCGCCGAACGGGTCGATCAGCTCCAGGTCGGGCAAGCGGAGGGCCATGGCGTTCACGGTGAAGTCGCGCCGTGACAGATCGTGCTCGATGCTGTCCCCGAAGGCCACCTCGGGCTTGCGGGAGTCCGGGTGGTAGGCCTCCGCCCGATGGGTGGTGATCTCGAACTTCTGCCCCTCCCGCAGGCAGGCGATGGTGCCGAAGCGCTTGCCCTGGGTCCACACGGCGTCGGCCCAACCACGCACGATGGCTTCGATGTCGTCGGGCCGGGCGTCCGTGGTGAAGTCCAGGTCGGGGGAGGCGTCGCCGGTCGCCGCGCTCTCCGTCGCCACGATGGCGTCGCGCACCGAGCCCCCGACGAGGTAGAGGGTGTGGCCGGCGGCCCGAAAGCGGTCCGACAGGCCGGCGGTGGCGTCGACCAGGGGCCGGAGTCGCTCGGGGAACACGCAGCCGAGGGTAGTGCGACTGACGTAGGCTGCGGTTCGACGTGGACCGGCAACGAGCCAGACCCTGCCCACCGGGCGGTGACCCCGGCGGACGCCGCCTCCCGGCCGCCCTCCTGCTCGCCGCACTGGCCGTCGTCGCCCTGGTGACCGCCGCGGCGCCCTCGGCCGCGGCTCCTGCGACGGCCGCCGTGTCGGGTTCCGCCCCGGGGTCGACGCCTCCGCTCGAGCTGCTCTCCCAGACCGGGTGGGTGACCACGGGAGGAGTCTTCGACCTCCAGCTCCGGGCGAACTCCGCGGTGGCGCCCTCCTCCCTCGGCCTGATGGTGTCCGTCTACCCGTGCCTGTCGAGCATCTCGGGCTTCGACCAGTCGCTGTCCGCCAACGGGCTCGGCAACCCGGTCTCCTCGACCACCTCGGCGATCCCGCTCGGGGCGCTGCCGGCGCTGGCAAACGGGGGGGTCGACCTCCGCATGCCGGTGGTCGTGGGGAGCGGGTCCTCGGCCGCCGCCACACCCCAGACGCCCTTCACCATCCATCTGCTCGCCGTGGGCGGACAGTGCCGGTCGTTCCCAACCGGCGTGTTCCCGGTGCGCGTCGAGCTCGTCGACACCTCGGGGTCGACGGTGGTCGGGTCGTTCACCACCCACCTCGTCACCACCCAGGCCTCGGCCGCCGCCCAACGCCTTCGGGTCGCCGTGGTCCTGCCCGTCCAGATGACCGTCGGCGCGTCACGGTCCCCCTCGCCGGCCGAACTCCTGGCCCGACCCTCGGCCGCGCTGGCCACCCCGACTCCGGCCGCGGTTGACGCCGTCACCGGCACGGTGGCGGCGATCGCCACCGTGCACCCGAACGTCCCGGTCACCCTGCAGGTGAGCGGCCAGACCGTCTCGCTTCTCTACACGCCGGCCCACCAGACCACCATCACCCAGCTGGGCCAGTTGGCCGCCACCCCGGCGGTGCACCAGCTGACCGAGGCGCCGTTCACCCCGGTCGACGCCATGGGTCTGGTCGGGGCGGGTCTGGGCTCCGAGCTGTCCCTCCAGGTGGCCCGGGGCGCCGACGTGGTGGCGGCAGCGACGGGTCGGGCGCCACCGACCGGCGCCGGACTCGGCGCGTGGATCACCGGGGACGGAGTGGACCCCGCCACCGTCGGCGCGCTGTCCGACCTCGGGTACCGCGAAATCGTGCTCCCGTCGTCCCAGCTCAGCTCCGCCCCGTCCGACGGCTCCACCACCGCGCCCTTCACCCTGTCGGGAGAGCGGGGCACCGAGCTGCTGGCCATGGCCTCCGACGACGACCTGACGGCGCGCTTCACCTCCGATCCCGGCAACCCGGTCCTGGCGGCCCACCAACTGGCGGCCGAGCTCGCGCAGCTTTACTACGAGCTGCCCAACGACATCAGCGTCCGGGCCGTCATGGCCGTGGCGCCCACGTCGTGGAACGACGATCCCAGATTCGTGGACGCCCTGCTCGCTTCGCTCGACGGCAACCCGGTGGTCCAGCCGGTCACCACCTCGAAGCTGTTCTCCTACTTCCCCACCCCGGCGACCTGCCGCTCGGGATGCCGCCTCGTGCCCACCGGCACATCGGTGCCCCCGGTGGGCGCCGTCCGGGCCCAGCGCGCCCGGGTCGACAGCTTCGGGACCGCCGCCGTCGGTCAGAAGGCGCTCGTGCAGCAGCTCGGGGACCTGGTGCTCGGCGGCCAGGCCGAGACCCTCCGGTCGTCCCAGCAGTCGGCCGTGCTCGCCAATGCCGGCGACGCCGTCGACGCGCAGCTCGGTCAGGTCGCCTGCGAGTGCGACCAGTCGGTGACCTTGACCGCCCGGAGCGGTCGGATCCCGATCACCGTCGTCTCGAATGCGACCTACCCGATCGTCGCGACCCTGGTGCTGAGCAGCGACAAACTCCTCTTCCCCAACGGCGAGACGGTCTGGTCGACGTCGTGGACGCTGCACGCCAATTCGAACGTCAAGTACGTGAAGGTCCAGTCGCGGGCCTCGGGCCTCTTCCGTCTCGACGTGAGCCTCCACGCCCCGGCCGGAGCGCTCCGACTGGCCACCGGCGAGCTGTCGGTGCGGTCCACGTCGTCGTCGGTCGTCGGGGTGGTCCTGACCGCCGGTGCGGTGGCGGTCCTGGTGGTCTGGTGGGTACGGACGTCGCTCCGTCGCCGGGCCGCCCGACGTGCCGAGGACGAGGGCGACCCACCCGGGGACAGCGGCACCGAGGAACCGCCGACACCGGTCGGTGCCGGCAGCGTCGACCATCCCACGGGCGCGCCGTGACCGACGAGGACACCTCGATCGAGGGGGGCGCCGCGGCGGTCGAGGGGGGGCCGGCGGCGCCCCTAGGGGCCACGCGTCGGCTCGGCGGGGCGACGGCGGGCATGGCCGTCGGCACCCTCCTATCACGACTGACAGGGCTGATCCGTGTGGTGGCCATGGCGGCGGCGCTCAGTGGCGGCGCGTTCGCCGATGCCTACAACCTGGCCAACACCACCCCCAACATCATTACCGACATCGTCATCGGCGGGGTCCTGGCCGCCACGTTCGTCCCCGTGTTCGTGGCCGAGCTGACCACCCACGCGGCGAAGGAGGCGTGGG
>CAZULR010000274.1:0-4123 GCA_964621235.1 uncultured Acidimicrobiaceae bacterium | reverse complement strand
CCCATCCCCCCGGTGTTCGGGCCGGCACCGTGGTCGTCCCGCCGCTTGAAGTCCTGGGCCGGGGCCAGCGGCGCCAACCGGTGGCCGTCGCAGAGCACCAGCAGCGAGCACTCGGGGCCGGTGAGACCCTCCTCGATGACGACCCGCTCGCCGGCCTCGCCGAAGCTGTCACCCGACAGCTTGGCGGCCACATCGGCCTCGGCCTCGGCCAGCGAGTCGGTGACCAGGACCCCCTTGCCGGCGGCCAGGCCGTCGGTCTTGACCACCCAGGGGCCGTCGAGGGAGCGCAGGAACTCGACGGCCGGCGCCACCTCGGTGAAGGCCCCGAACCGGGCCGTGGGGACGCCGGCCTCGGCCAGCAGCTCCTTCATGAACGCCTTCGACCCCTCGAGACGCGCCCCGTCGGCGCCCGGCCCGAAGACCAGCTTGCCCTGGGCCCGCAGTCGGTCCGCCAGGCCGTCGACCAGCGGCACCTCAGGGCCGATGACGAAGAGGTCGGCGTCGAGCTCCTCGGCGGGGGTGGTGGTGCTGGTCAGCGAGTGACCCTCCGGCGACCGGCCGGTGATCCCGGGGTTGCCCGGAGTGACCACCACGTCCGCCGAGCGGGCCAACACCACAGCCAGTGCGTGCTCACGTCCGCCCGAGCCCACCACACAGACCGTGCGCACCGGGTCGGGTGCGGTGCCCGTTGCCGCGGGGGACCCCCCGCTCATGCGGCGAAGCGGACGAACTGCTCGCGGCCCGGGCCGACCCCCACGAGCCGCACCGGCACGCCGATCTGCTCGGCCAGGAAGTGCACGTAGTCGCGCGCGGCCTGGGGCAGATCACCGATCTCGGTCGCCGACGAGATGTCGGTCTTCCATCCGGGCAACTCCTCGTAGACGGGGGTGGCCTGGTGGAACACGGACTGGTGGTACGGCGGGTGGGTGAACCGCTCGCCGTTCGCCTCGTAGGCCACGCAGACCTTGACCGTGTCGAAGCTGTCGAGGACGTCGAGCTTGGTGAGGGCCACCTCGGAGAGGGAGTTGAGCCGCACGGCCTGGCGCATCATCACGGCGTCGAACCAGCCGGGCCGGCGCCGGCGGCCGGTGTTGACCCCGTACTCGTGGCCCCGGTCGACCAGGGTGTCCCCGATCTCGTCGGTCAGCTCGGTCGGGAACGGGCCGCTGCCCACGCGCGTCACGTAGGCCTTGGCGATGCCGATGACCTCGTCGATGTAGCGCGGGCCGACGCCGGCGCCGGTGCAGGCCCCACCGGCCACCGGGTTCGACGACGTCACGAAGGGATAGGTGCCGTGGTCGAGGTCGAGGAAGGTGGCCTGGGCGCCCTCGAGGAGCACGTTGGCCCCCCGTTCGAGCGACTCGTGGACGAGGCCCACGGTATCGGCCACCATCGGGGCGATCCGGGGGGCGAGCTGGTCGAGGTAGAGGGCGCAGATGTCGTCGGCCGACAGGGGCAGCCGGTTGTACACCTTGGCCAGGACCTGGTTCTTCTCCTTCAGCACCACGTCGAGCTTCTGGCGGAAGATCTTCGGGTCGAGCAGGTCCTGGACGCGCAGGCCGACCCGCGACGACTTGTCGGCGTAGGCGGGGCCGATGCCGCGCTTGGTGGTGCCGAGTTTGTTCTTGCCCAGGTAGCGCTCGGCCAGCTGATCGAGCTCGTGGTGGTACGGCATGATCAGGTGCGCATTGCCGCTGACCAGCAGCTTCGAGGTGTCGATGGCCTTGGACTCGAGGACGTCGACCTCGGCGAGGAGCACGGTCGGGTCGACCACCACACCGTTGCCGATGACCGGCGTGATATGCGGATAGAGGATCCCGCTGGGGACAAGCTGGAGTGCGAAGGTCTCGCCCTCGACCACGATCGTGTGGCCGGCGTTGTGGCCGCCCTGGTAGCGGACGACCACCTCCATCTCCTTGGCCAGGAGGTCGGTGAGCTTGCCCTTGCCCTCATCCCCCCACTGGGTCCCGACGACGACGGTTGCCGGCACGCGTCTCTCCTCCGTTGCGAATGCGGATTACGCACCAGTGTAGCCCGGGGGGCCGGGGTCCTCAGGGGGAGCCGGGCGGGGCCCGGGGCACCGCCGCTACAGGTGGGGCCCGGATGTGCCGATTTCCCAGACGAGGCCCTGCCCGGCCCACCGGCTCCCGGGAGGAGTCCGTTCCGGGACGGGGCACGACCACGACGAGAGCGGAACGGACGCATGGACCACCGAGCACGAGACCACCGGGGCACCCGACGGGCGACGGCGTTGGCCGTCGCGCTGCTGGCCGCCGCCGGACTGGCCGCGTGCGGAGGTGGTGGCTCCACGGCGACCTCCACCACCGGGTCCGCCGCCTGGACGGTGGCGCGCACCGATCCGGCCTCGGTCGGCCGGGCCAACGCCGGCTTCTACGGCGTCTCCTGCCCGTCCTCCAGCTTCTGCGCCGCGGTTGACGGCTCGGGCAACGCCGTCCTGTGGAACGGGACCCGCTGGTCCACGCCAACACCGGCCACTCCGGGCGGGGGCACCCTGAACTCGGTGTCGTGCGCCTCCCCAACCTTCTGCGTCGCCCTCAACGGCCAGTTGGCGGTGGTGTTCAACGGCACGACGTGGACGACGACGTCCGCGGTCGGCCCGGCGCCCACCGGTCCCACGGGCGGCCAGTACCAGGTGTCGTGCACGTCGCCCACCTTCTGCGCCTCGGTCAACACCGCCGGGGTGGCGACCCTCTTCGACGGCACGACCTGGGGCCACGACGCCCTGGTCGACGACGGCACCGCCGACAAGCCGGTGCAGAACATCTCGTGCGCGTCACCCACCTTCTGCGTGGTGGTGTCGGCCACCGGCAACATCGCCACATTCGACGGCACCTCGTGGACCCGGCAGGCCTCACCCGGGCAGTCGCTCCTCCACTCGGTGTCGTGCCCCACACCGAAGTTCTGCATGGCCGTCGACCTGACGGGCCACGCCATCGTGTGGGACGGGTCGACCTGGTCGGCCGCCCAGGCCATGCCGGACTCGGACACGCTCACCTTCTCGGTGTCGTGCGCCACCGCCAGCCGGTGCCTGGTGGCCCGGTCGGACGGCTCGGTGTCGGTGTGGCAGTCGGGCACGTGGTCGGTACCACAGCCGGTGCTGTCCGACGGCACCGTGGCCTCGGCCGAGGTCGGCTGCGCCTCGGTCTCGTTCTGCGCCGTGGTCGACACGGCCGGCTCGGTCGCCACGACCCGGGCCTGAGCGGCAGAGGGCCGCACGACCCGGCGGTGGCACGCGATCACACCAGGACGACGTCCCCGTCCTTCTCGTCCACCACGACCGTCGACCCCTCGGGGTAGCGACCCTCGAGCAGGGCCATGGCCAGCGGGTCCTCGACCTGGCGCTGGATGACCCGGCGCAGCGGGCGGGCGCCGTAGTCGGGGTCGAAGCCGTTGTGGGCCAGCACCTTCTCGGCGGCCGGGGTGACGTCGAGCGACAGACGTCGCTCGGCCAACCGGCTACGCAGCCCCTGGAACTGGATCGAGACGATCCGGTTGAGGTCGGCCTCGGTCAGGCTGTGGAAGCGGACGATCTCGTCGATCCGGTTCACGAACTCGGGCTTGAAGTACTCGGCCGGTTCACCGGGGATGTTCGACGTCATGATCAGCACGGTGTTCGTGAAGTCCACCGTCCGTCCCTGGCCGTCGGTCAGGCGCCCGTCCTCCAGGACCTGGAGGAGCGTGTTGAACACGTCGGGGTGCGCCTTTTCGAGCTCGTCGAGCAGAACGACCGCGTAGGGCCGGCGGCGGACCGCCTCGGTGAGCTGGCCGCCCTCCTCGTAGCCGACGTAGCCAGGGGGCGCGCCGACGAGCCGGGCCACCGAGTGGCGCTCCATGTACTCGCTCATGTCGATGCGGACCATGGCCCGGGAGTCGTCGAAGAGGAACTCGGCCAGGGCCCGGGCGAGCTCTGTCTTGCCGACCCCGGTCGGCCCCATGAAGAGGAACGACCCGATCGGCCGGTCGGGGTTCGACAGGCCGGCCCGGCTGCGACGGATGGCGTTGGACACCGCCGACACGGCCTCCTCCTGACCGACCACCCGGGCGTGGAGGGCGTCCTCCATGCGCACGAGCTTCTCCACCTCGCCCTCGAGCAGCCGGCTGA
>CAZULR010000273.1:0-4130 GCA_964621235.1 uncultured Acidimicrobiaceae bacterium | reverse complement strand
TCCCCGCGGTCTTCGCCGTGCAGGACGGCGCGGTCGTCGACCAGTTCATCGGGGCCCGGCCGGAGGCCGAGGTGCGCGCCTTCGTGGCGGCCCTCGCCCCGGCGCGCTCGGAGGCGGACCTGCTGGCGGAGGCCGGAGCCGATGCCGGCGCCGAGGAGCCGTTGCGGCGGGCCCTGCAGCTCGAGCCGGACCACCCGGTCGCCGTCCCGGCACTGGCGTCGCTGCTGATCGCCCGGGGCGACAACGAGGAGGCGGTCGCATTGCTGGGTCGGGTCCCCGAGACGGCCGACACCCGGCGCCTCCTGGCCGAGGCGCGCCTCGCCGAACGGGACGACGTGCGGGACGCCGAGGACGTGACGGCACTTCTCGACGGCCTCCTCGACCGGGTCAAGGACGACCCCGATGCCCGCCAGGAGTTCCTGGACCTGCTCGAGACGCTCGGACCCGACGACCCCCGCACGCTGCAGTACCGCAAGTCGCTGTCCTCCCGGCTCTTCTGACGTCCCGACCCGGTCGCCCGTACCGATCCCGGCGGTCGGCGCCTCCGGTAGCGTCAGCCCCGTGCGCTCCACCACCCTCCGGCTCGGGAGCCGGGACGTCGACGTCGAGGACCGGCCGGTGGTGATGGGCGTGCTCGACGTGGAGGGCCGGAGCACCGGGGGCGACCCGTCGCTCGACGACCTGGTCCGGAGGGCCGGTCGACTCGTCGACGGCGGCGCCGACCTCCTCGACCTCGAGCTCGTGGACGGGGCCGTTCCCGAGGTGGACGAGGAGCTCGACGTGGTGGCCCGGGCGGTCGAGGCCCTGGTGGCCCGGCTCGACGTGCCGCTGTCGGTCGCCGCGTCCGGGGCCGCCGTGGCTCGTGCCGCCTTCGGCGCCGGAGCCGTGATGGCGAACGACCGGACCGGGCGCGGCGACGCGGCCTTCCTCGCCGGCGTGGCCGAGTGCGGTGCGACCCTGGTCGCCGGGCAGGGGGGTGGGGTGGACAGCGGGCCCGACGAGGTGGTCGACGACGTGCGGGCCGCCCTGCTCGAGCAGGTCCGGCGGGCCCGGTCCGCCGGCATCCCGGCCGACCGCATCGTGCTGGACGCCGGGCTCGGGCGGAGTGGTCCGGCCCGACAGGCGCTCGCCCTGCTGCGGGCGACGGACCGCTTCGTCGATCTGGGGCATCCGGTGCTCCTGTCGGTCGACGACGCGACGTTCGTCGGAGCCGTTCCCGGCCGGGGGGACGATGGAGACCAGAAGGCGGCATCGCTGGCCGCCGCGTCGCTGGGCATGACGCTCGGTTGCCGGGTGGTCCGGACCCGTGACGTGGCCGCCCACCACCAGGTCCGTACCGTCCTGGCCGCCGTCAACCGGGTGAGCCGGTGAGCGCAACCACGGCCACCGGCCACCGGCCCGCCTATCTGGTCAAGGGGCCGGACCCGTCGCTGGTCGCGCAGGCCGCCCATGCCCTGGTGGAGCGGCTGGTCGACGGAGGAGACCCGTCGATGATGGTCGAGGAGTTCGGCGGTCCCGGGGTCGACCAGTTCGATGTCGGCGCGGTCATCGACGCCTGTACGACGCCCCCGTTCCTGGTGGACCGGCGGGTGGTGCTCGTCCGGGAGGCCGGGCAGATCGGTGCCACCGACGCCAAGCGGCTCGTCGCCTACCTCGCGGACCCGCTCGCCACCACCGCGCTGGTGCTGGTCGCCGGGGGCGGTGCCCTCGCCCAGGCGCTGACCAAGGCGGTTGGCACCTCCGGAGAGGTGGTCGACACGTCGGTGGGTTCCGGCAAGGCGCGCACGCAGTGGTTGGCCGACCATCTCCGGGGCGGCCCGGTCCGGCTCGATGGCCCGGCCCAGGCCCGACTGGGCGAGCATCTCGGCTCGGACATGGGTCGCCTCGCCGGCCTGCTCGACACCCTCGCCGCCGCCTACGGTCCGGGAGCCACCGTCACCGCCGCCGACCTCGAGCCGTTCCTCGGCGAGGCCGGCTCCCTGGCGCCCTGGGACCTGACCGATGCCATCGATGCCGGTCGGACGGCGCCCGCCCTCGAGGTCCTGCACCGGATGATGACGGCGGGGGAGTCCCATCCCCTCGTGATCCTGGCCCTGCTCCACAAGCACTACCGGCAGATGCTCCGCCTGGACGGCTCGGGGGTCACCTCGCCCGAACAGGCGGCGGAGGTCCTGGGGATCAAGAGCGCTTTCCCGGCGAAGAAGGCGCTCGCCCAGGCCAACCGGCTGGGGACCGCCAAGGTCGCCCGTGCGGTGCAGCTCTTGGCCGAGGCCGATCTCGACCTCCGGGGCACGACCGGGCTGTCCGGCGAACTCGTGGCAGAGGTGCTGGTCGCCCGACTCAGCCGTCTGGTGCGCCAGCGCTGACCGTCGACGCCGGTCAGCCGGTGACGGCGTCGCGTGACTCGACGCCGGCGTCGTAGACGTTCTCCGTCCAGTTGCCGCCGTCCCAGTAGCGGTACTGGTGCCGTCCGGTCGGGTCGTTCATCCACCGGGCGGCCAGGGTGGCCATCGGAGCGGTGGACGTGCCCGATCCGGGGATCGGCGCCACGGCCTGGGGCTTCGGTCGGAAGATCTCCGGGGAGGAGGTCCCCACCCGGGGCGCCGTCAGGGTCGAGAGCGCGCCGACCGCCCCGCCTGTGCCTGCGGGGGCCGACGCTGGTCCCGCGGGGCCACCCATCGCCGGGGTGGGGGGGACGCCGGATGACCCGGGCCGTTCGAGGGGGCCCTCCTCAAGGGACTGCCGCTGGCGTGGGTTGTACGGACGGCCGGCGCCGCCGGGGATGTGGAGGTCGGGCGCCGGTGCGGGGTCGTCGACGATCTCGGTGGCGACGGTCCCGGGCGGCGTCATGGCTCCGCGTTCGAAGAAGGTGGCGGCCGCGCCGACCGGTAGGACGTCGGGGTCGTCGAAGAACCCACTGCTCGGGACCGGCTCCGGTGCCGTCGGTGACGTCGGGGTGATCCGTGCCGCCGGTGCCGCCGGTGCCGCCGCGGGACCATCGGTGGCCGGGGTGGTCGCTCGGAGGGGCCGCGCCACGGGCTCGCCGAAGCTGCCGCGGATGGTGGGCAGCGACAGGACGCCGATGGCGGCGTCGCTCTCGGCCGCGTTCTCGGCCCGGTCGGCGAACCGCTCGAACGGGAGGGTGGCGGCCCGGCCGGTGGAGGTGACGGCGATCACCTTGGGGCGGGCCCCGACGAGATAGATGGCGAGGCCCACGACCGGGACGACGATCACGAGCAGCAGGCACAGCAGCCGTGGCTCGCCGGCGGCCTTCCAGGCCCAGTTGGGCTTGCGAAGGATGTCGACGACACCGATCAGCATCGCGGCGACGACGAGGCCGATGGCGCCGCCGACGGCCTCGGTGACCACGCCGGTCACGGCTCCCCCCTCCCCGAGATGGTCGGTCGCCGGTGGGACGACCCCCGCCGGCCGGGGCGTGGACGCCCCATGATCCCCTGCCCCATGATCCCCTGCCCCGTGCGTTCCACCTGTGCTCCTCGTGGTGTGATTACCACTATCAGTGTTTACTACAGCACTCATAGTAGTCAAGTGGCCTCTGTGAGGTTTTCCCTGACGTGAGGTATCGGCACGGACGACCGCCGCTGCAGCCCGGATCCGGGGTGGCGGTCGCCCCGGGCGGGCGACTCGGGCCGGGTGGTCGGGTCGGGGCCGTGGGTCCGGGTCGGCACGTTCCGCGCGCCCGTCGACGGTGGTGGGTGACCGGCGGCGGCGTCAGCGGAAGTCGCGTGACCCCGGCACGGGACCGAGGGGGAGTGGCTCGAACCGCTCGGCCACGAGGGTCATCGAACCCTCCGACCGCTCCACCCGACCCCGCACCAGGAGTGCCGGGCACGCCCGGGCCACCGGCTTCCACCGGACCCATGCCCCGCGTGAGCACACGATGTTGACCATCCCGGTCTCGTCCTCCAGGTTGAGGAACACCGCGCCGTGGGCGCTCTCGGGTGCCTGCCGGTGGGTGACTACGCCCCCGACGGTGACCCGGTCGCCGGCCGGCCGGCCGACCAGTGCGGCGGCCCGCACCACACCGCGCCGGTCCAGGCCGCCCCGGGCCAGCTCCATGGCGGTGGTGTCGGGCGCCATGCCGAGCGACCACAGGTCGTCAGCCACCT
>CAZULR010000272.1:0-4131 GCA_964621235.1 uncultured Acidimicrobiaceae bacterium | reverse complement strand
CGTAGTCCATGAAGTCGGTCCGGGCCTGCTCGATGAAGCGCTGGCGGTCCGGTCCCTCGATCGGCGGCAGCCCCCGGTTCCGGACCGCCTCGGCCCGGGCCCGGAACCTCGCCACCATCTCCTGGGGATCGAATTCGTCGGCCACGATGCGACTGTAGCGGTCCTCCGGCGCCGTCCGGGGGTGCCACGGCGCGGTGGGCGCCGCACTACACTGGTCGCATCGTTCTCAGGTGGTGACCCGGGCGCGCCAAGCGCAGGGAAGAGTCCACCCCAGTGTGGGGCAAGGAGTTGGTCTCGTGAAGAAGGGACGCCATCGCCGCTTCGAAGAGGCGCGCAGTCTGAAGCGGTCGGTCGCCACGGCCAACCGTCGCTGTCCCGAGTGCGGCGCGGAGCCCGAGGACAAGCACGCGTCCTGGTGCCTGGCCACCGAGGACGACTACGACGAGATCCTCGGCACGACCCCCCGCGTCACCACCTCCGACGAGTACGACCCGTTGGCGGAGTAGCCGGCCGTCCTGGGCGGTGACCGTCCGGACCGGTCCGCGTCGCCTCCCGGTTCCCGGATCCCGTCATCGGACCACGCCTCGCCGGCGACCGGGCCGTGGCGCCACGCCGTGCCCCGTCATCAGCGGCGGACGGCGGGGTGGGGGAGCAGAGTGACCGTGACCCCCGGGCCCGTTCGCCGGTCGAGGTAGGCGGCCAGCCGCTTGTAGACCTTCTTGCCCGCCATGGTCTCGATCTCGGTGCGCATCGTGCGGTAGACGGGCTCGGACCCGCCGAACGCCGCGGGGTCCTCCGTGCACCACCAGTGGAACTCGTCGCCACCCTCGCCCCAGTGGCGACGGTCCCACTGCCGCACCACCGAGGTCACGCGTCCGTCGGGTGAGGTCTCGTCCTCGCGTCGGAGCGGCAGCTGCCAGCAGACCTCGGGCTTGAGCTCGACGTGGCTGACCCCGCGCCGGGCGGCCTCGACGTGCAACGCGCAGCCGGGGCCGGTGGCGAAGCCCGGACGGTTGAGGAAGATGCAGGCGTCGTCGACCAGGCGCGTGCCCAGGTCGCCGTCGGCCAACGTCTTGACCACGCCCTTGCGTCCCTTGGCGTGGAACTGCCACACGTCGGGTCCGAGCGTCCGGGCCACCGCCTCGACCCGGTCGGCGTCCTCCTGGCCGGTGAAGTGCGCCCCGTAGGAGCAGCAACCCTGGGCGAGCTCGGGAGTGGGCCCGGTCAGCACACCCTGGCAGCCGTTGCCGTAGATGCACTCCCACCCGCTGGCCAGGAAGGTCACGTCGAACAACCAGGTGCGCTCCTCGTCGGGGTCGTCGAAGCTCACCCATTCATGGGCGTCGTCGGGCACGTGCTTGTTCGCGGGAGGCACCCCCGTATGATGACAGGCATGAGTGAAGACCGTGAGGACATCGCACCGGTGCTGACAATCACCCCTGACGCGCGCGCGACCGTGCTCGAGGTTCTCGCCAACGAAGCGGAGTCGGACACCCTCGCGCTGTGGCTCGAGGTGAACGGCGAGGCCAACGGCGCCTACACGTACGACATGTACTTCCAGGCCCTGGCCGACGCCGCGGCGGGCGACGTGGTGCAGCCCGACGACGCGCTCCCGGTCGTGGTCCCGTCCGCGGCGGTCGAACGCCTGCAGGGCGCGACGCTCGACTTCGTCACCGACGCCTCCGGCGAGGGTGGCCTCGTCATCGTCAATCCGAACACTCCGCCCGCTCCCACACTGGCCGGGCTGGCGTCGATCCCCGAGGTCGACCTGTCCGACCCCTTCGCCCAGCGCGTCGTCACCGTCCTCGAGGAGCAGGTGAACCCGAGCATCGCGTCCCACGGCGGCCGGGCCGATCTGGTGGCCGTCGAGGACGCGTCGGTCTACCTGCGCCTGAGCGGAGGCTGCCAGGGCTGCGGCATGGCGAAGGCCACACTGTCGCAGGGCATCGAGGTGATCCTCCGCGAGGCGATCCCCGAGATTGCCAACGTGGTGGACGTCACCGACCACGCGGACGGCACGAACCCCTACTACCAGCCCGCCTGATCCGCCGGCCCGGCTCCGGGCGGGCCGTGCCTCACCCCACCGGAGCGAGGTGGGCGTCGAGCCACTCCAGCGTCCGGCGCCAGGCGTCCGTGGCGGAGGCCTCGTCGTAGGACTCGCGTGCATCGCAGTTGAACCCGTGCTCTGCGCCCGGGTACCGCACGATCGACGTGTCGACATCCGCTCCGGCGCTGAGGGCCTCGCGCAGTCGTTCGACGTCCTCGACGGGGATGGACGGGTCGGCGTCGCCGAAGAGGCCGAGCCACGGTGTGCGCAGGCCGGGCACCAGGTCGAGGAGGGCCGGCATGCCGTCCGTCCGGCCCGTGACGATACCGCCGCCGTAGAAGCCGACCCCGGCGCCGAGCGCCTCGTGGGCCGCCACGAGGAAGGTCACACGCCCGCCCATGCAGAAGCCCACGACGCCGGTCTGGCGGTCGTCCCAACCTGCGGCCCGGAGGTGGTCGAGTGCCGCCCGCACGTCGCCCAACAGCCCGTCGTCGGTCAGGGGCAGCATGTGGGGGATGACGACGGTGAAGTCGTCGTAGCCGTAGGCGGGCGCCCCGGTGCGGTGGAACAGGTGGGGCGCCACGGCGTGGTACCCGGCGGCCGCGAACCGGCGGGTGACGTCCTGGATGTGGTCGTTCACCCCGAACGCCTCCTGGACGACCACCACGGCGCCACGGGCCGGCCCCTCGGGCTCGGCCTCGTAGAGCGGCATGCTCCCGTCGGCGGTGTCCAGGGTCAGGGTGCGGGTCTCCATAGTGGGGCCACGATGCCCGGTCCGCGGGCGTACGTCCAGTACCGTGCGTGACGTGCACGCCCTGTACGTCGCGACTGTCGGCATCGTCGGCGCGGTGGTGGGCGCGTCGCTCGACCCGCTCGGCCAGCAGCTGGCCGAGCGGAGCAGGGCGGCCGACGAGCGCCGGCGTGCCGAGCGCGCGACGCGGCTGGCCGAGGAGGGGGCGACCGACTCCGGCGGCGACCACACCGCCACCGATGAGGGAGGGGCCGACGCGTCAGCGGGGGAGGAGCCGGCGATCCGCCACCTGCTCCCGTCGGGCCACTCGACGGCGCGGACGGCCGCCGCGGCCGTGCTGACCGGGGTGCTGTGGGCCACGTCCACCCACGCCGTCCGGCCCTTCGTGGTGCTGAGCCCGTTCCTGGCCTTCCTGGCCGTGGCCGTGGCCGTGTCGTTCACCGATCTGTCCCACCGGCTCGTGCCGCGCCAGCTCCTCTACGGCGGGCTGGCCGTCATCGTGCCCCTGCTCGTGCTCGCCTCGGGGGTCGAGCACACCTGGCCGGACCTGCTGCGGGCGGTGATCTGCGGTGCCGCGGCGTTCGGCCTCTTCTTCGTGATCTGGTTCCTCGTGCCCCGCGGCATGGGCTTCGGTGACGTCCGGCTCGCCGGGGTCATCGGCCTCACCGTGGGGTACCTGGGCTTCGTCCACGCCTATCTGGCCTTCCTGATCGGCTTCGTGGTCGGACTGCTGTTCGGTGTGGTGCTGATGGTCGGCTCCTCGGCCGGCCGCAAGACCAGGATCCCCTTCGCCCCCGCGCTGTGCATCGGGGCCACCGTGGCCATCCTGTGGGGCCAGCCACTGGTCCACCACCTCTTCCATGCCGGATCCTGAGGGCCCGGTGTCCCGGGGCGGGGTCGCGACACCGGGCCCGATGGCCGGCCGGGCCACCGGGACCGTCCCGCGCCCCGAGTAGATTTGGCGGAATGCTGCGCTATCTGACCGCCGGAGAATCCCATGGACGCGCCCTCGTGGTGATCCTGGAGGGCGTGCCGGCCGGTCTCCTCGTGACCGCCGAGGACATCCAGCGCGGCCTCGCCCGTCGTCGGCTGGGCTTCGGCCGCGGCCCGCGCATGCGCTTCGAGGTCGACGAGGTGAGCCTGGTCGGCGGCATCCGGCACGGCCGCACGCTCGGCTCACCGATCGCCATCGAGATCGCCAACACGGAGTGGCCGAAGTGGGAGGAGGAGATGTCGCCCGCCCCGGGCCTGCCCTCCAAGGTCCTCACCCAGCCCCGTCCGGGCCACGCCGACCTGGCCGGGATGCTGAAGTACGGGCTCGACGACGCCCGCG
>CAZULR010000271.1:0-4131 GCA_964621235.1 uncultured Acidimicrobiaceae bacterium | reverse complement strand
CGGCCATGCCGGGTGACATGGCCGTCCAGGTGCAGCGCATCATCGACGCCGGGGCCCGGATCTTCGTGGGTGCGCTGGGCGTCCCCCGCGAGGTCATCGCCATGTGCCACGACGCCGACGTGCTGGTCGTCAACATGTGCGGACGCGTCCACCATGCCGTGCAGGCGGTCGACGCCGGGTGCGACCTGGTGGTCGCTCAGGGCACCGAGGCCGGTGGGCACACCGGTCGGGTGGCCACTCTCCCCCTCGTGCCGCAGATCGTCGACGCCGTCGGCGACCGGGTCCCGGTGGTGGCGGCGGGTGGCATCGTGGACGGGCGCGGCATCGCCGCCGCCCTGGCGCTCGGTGCCGACGGCGTCTGGCTCGGCACCCGCTTCATCGCCACTCCCGAGGCCCGCGTCTCCTTCGGCTACCACGATGCGCTACTGGGCGCCGACGAGAGCCAGACGACGGTCAGCCGCTCCTACAGCGGCAAGCCGATGCGGGTCATCGCCAACGACCGCACCGCCTACTTCGACCGGCACCCCGAGGAGCTGGCACCCTTCCCGGAGCAGATGATGG
Organism: uncultured Acidimicrobiaceae bacterium; assembly: GCA_964621235.1. Taxonomy (GTDB): domain Bacteria; phylum Actinomycetota; class Acidimicrobiia; order Acidimicrobiales; family RAAP-2; genus Bog-756. The sequence goes on along the minus strand of CAZULR010000271.1, from coordinate 3,570 downwards.
CCTCCATCGTCGGTGGGGTCCTCCACCTCCCCACCGGACCGGACGATCCGAACGTGGACCCGACGACCGAGTGCTACCCAGCCGGCCAGGGTGTGGGCGCCATCGACGACCTGGTCCCGGCCGGGGACCTCGTCACACGGCTCATGGCCGAGACCGAGGAGGCACTGGGACGGCTCGCCCGGCTGGGCTGACGTCGCCCCGGCCCCGGCGGGCCCGGACCGGAGGTCGGCAGTGGATGCCGCCCGCCCGGCAATGATTCAGTTGACACTTACGTAAGTCAATGCTTACATTCTGGCATGGACGCTGCGCTCAAGGCCGTGGCCGAGCCCCGACGGCGGGAGATCCTCCGCCTGGTCTGGTCGCGCGAACTGCCGGCCACCGAGATCGCCGAGCAGGTGGGCCAGGTGTCCCGGTCGGCCGTCTCCCAGCACCTGGCCGTCCTGAGGGCCGCCCACCTGGTGGTGGAGCGGAGGGACGGGACCCGTCGGCTCTACCGGGCCGACCACGGTGAGATGGCCCGGCTGCGGGCGTTCCTCGACGACTTCTGGACCGACGGCCTCGACCGCCTGCGCGTCGCGGCCGAGGCGGAGCAGCGGTGTACCGACGACCGACGACACGACAGGAGCGACACCCATGGCTGAACTCGTCCGGGAGGTCTACATCGAGGCGACCCCCGAAGTGATCTTCCAATTCCTGGTGGACCCCGCCAAGTACGTCGAGTGGGGCGGTTCCGAGGCGGTGCTCGATCCCCGGCCCGGCGGCACCTACCGGGCCCTCATGGGCGGCACCCACTGGGGGGAGGGCGAGTTCCTCGAGGTCGATCCCGACCGGCGCGTCGTGTTCAGCTTCGGCTGGGCCGAGCCCGGCCACCCGATTCCCGCGGGGTCCACCACGGTCGAGATCGCCCTGGAGCCCGCCGAGTCGGGCACCACGGTGCGCCTGACGCACCGGGGACTGCCTGAGGACGCGGTGGGCGACCACACCGGCGGGTGGGACCACTACCTGGCCCGCCTGGATCTGGTCGCACGGGGCGGCGACGCCGGCCCCGACCGCATGGGCTGAGCGCCTGGCACCGATCGCACGGACGCACCGTCACCCCCCACCTCTGATCACCCACAACCCGCCCTATCGGGCAACGCCGAGGAGCCGACCATGGACACCGCCCAGATCTGGCAGCACATCCACGCGGAACGAGCCGCCCTGGCCGACTGCTGGGAGGGCCTGGAGCCCGGGCAGTGGGAGGCCGCGTCGTGGTGCGGCGGCTGGTCCGTCCATGTCACCGCGGGACACGTCCTGGCCGCCGCCGAGCAGACCGTGCCGAACTTCTACAAGGAGTTCATCCTGGCCGGCTTCCGCTTCGACGTCTTCGCCGACAAGGCGGCACGACGACTGGCCGAGCTGCCACCGCAGGACCTCGTCCGACGGCTGCGAGCACGCACGACGACGACGAACCACCCACCCGCCCCGGTGGTCGTGATGCTCGGCGAGGTCGTCGTCCACGGCGAGGACATCCGGCGCCCCCTCGGCATCACCCGCGAGGTGCCGGCCGACACGTTGACCACGGTCGCCGACAACTACGCCAAGACCTCACTGCTGATCGGGGCCAAGCGTCGGATCGGCGGGCTCCGGCTGCGGGCCACCGACGTGGACTGGACCCACGGGGACGGACCCGAGGTACGCGGGCCGTTGCTCTCCCTGATCCTCGCCATGTCCGGGCGCACACCAGCGCTCGCCGACCTCGGTGGCGAGGGGCTCGAGGTGCTCACCGGTCGCTGCTGACGGCTCGCCACACGACCACGACGTCCCGGTACGATCCGGGGCGTCCGGTTCACCGACAGAACGAGGTCGACGGTGGTGACGAGGTGCGCGTGGGCGGAGCACGAGGAGCTGCGTGGCTACCACGACCTCGAGTGGGGCGTGCCCGAGCACGACGACCGCCGGCTCTTCGAACTGCTCACCCTCGAGGGCGCCCAGTCGGGCCTGAGCTGGCTCATCGTGCTCCGTCGCCGTGCGGGCTACCGCACCGCGTTCGCCGACTTCGACCCCACCGTCGTCGCCCGCTACTCGCCGGATGACGTCGAGCGCCTGGCGGAGGACCCGGGCATCATCCGCCACCGCGGCAAGATCGAGTCCACCATCTCGAACGCCGCGGCACTCCTCGACCTCCAGCGCGGTGGGGAGCGCCTGGACACGCTGCTCTGGTCCTTCGTCGACGGCCACCCCCGACCGCACGACTGGTCGGCGGGTGACGGGCTACCGGCGTCGACCCCGGAGGCCGCGGCCATGAGCAAGGAGCTCAAGCGGCGGGGCTTCCGGTTCGTGGGACCGACGACCTGCTACGCGCTGATGCAGGCGGCCGGCCTGGTCAACGACCACCACCCGACCTGCTTCCGGGCCCGGGACCTCACCTCTCCGGGACGGTCCTGAGCCCCCGCTCCGCTCCCCCGCGCCCCGTCCGGGCCCGTCCGGCGACTCAGGCCTGGTTGCCCTCGGCCTGGTAGGCGCGGCAGGGCTCGCCGCGCAGCGACCCGCACGCCGGCAGCGTCGTCGTGGCCGTGACGCCGTGGACCACGTTCACCTCGAGGCTCGAGGGGGTGGCACCGCCGTAGCCGATCGACACCGTCTGCTTCCCGTTGTCGATCGTGTCGAACTCCCACGTCGGGCGGTCACCGCCGGGAGCCGAGATCACCACGCGGAGCGCGGTACCGGGTCGGAAGGTGTGGACGATGGGATCGATGGGGATCCTGACCTGGGTGAGACTCGTGGCAGACAGCCGCCGGGCGTCGGCACGGAGGTAGATCGGCACAGTCACGAGTCCTGTGGTCGACGGCCGGTCCACCCGGTACGAGCTGCGCAGGAAGCCGGACGTCACGTACTCCTCCTGCCCGTCGGCCGGGCGCACCTCGGTGATGGTGGCCTGCAGATCGACGACCGGTGAGGCCGACGCCAGCCACAGGTCGAGGGTGGCCGGCCCGGCGATCGTGGTGGCCGTCGAGAAGGGGGCCGTCTGGAACCCGGCGCCGTCCTGTGGTGGGACGGGCGTCCAGTCCCATCCTGGATCCGCGGCCCAGGCGTTGCCGGTCGAGGGCAGGCTCGTGGCGGGGCGGGCGCCCGGATCGAGGCGGGCCTCCGCGATGCCCTCCTTCGCCGGGGTCCCACCCCCGGTGGCCATCGACCCCTGCGGACCGAGCTTCCACACCTCGGCGGATCCAGCCGGTGGCCACTGGGTGGCGCCGGCGGTGTAGGTGGACTGGGGGTCGCCCGCTCCCGAGGTGCCGGCACCGTTGTCGAACAGCATCTCCACCCGCGGCGTCTGGTGGGTGAAGTCCTTGCGGGCCGCGGCGAGCGTGGTGTCCCCGGTGAATCGGATGGCCGGCAGCGGGGCCTGGGCGGTGGTGCCCGCCGCGAAGCTGGTGAAGGAGTCGAGGACCAGGGCCGCCAGGCCGCCGACCGGGGTCGGTACCTTGTCAGCCACGTAGAGGTCGAGGAACTCGAGCCACCGGCTGACGATCTGTGGGTCGGTGGAGTCGATGTGGCCACCGTTGACGAGGTTGGCGAAGACGGGCGTCG
>CAZULR010000270.1:0-4132 GCA_964621235.1 uncultured Acidimicrobiaceae bacterium | reverse complement strand
TACCGGTCGACGATGGCGCCGTCCGGGCCGAAGGCCACCATCTCGTTCCGGTAGGACGCACCCGGCAGGTCCTCGGTCACCCCGACCACCAGCGTGGCGTGCAGGGCGACGGCCAGGCTCGACAGGACCCCCTGCTCGGGGTCGTCGGCGAGCGGTTGGTCGAGGGAGACCACGTCCTCGGGCCACAGCACCAGGGCCGGCGGGTCGGCGCCCTGCCGGGGGAGCAGCCGGTCGGTGGCGGCCACGGCGGCGTGGAGCACGGTCGCCGGGTCCACCTGGGACTTGCGGAAGCCGCGCACCCCGCCGCCCTGGACCGCCGCGGCGGTCACGGTCCTGACCACCGGCCCACCGTCGGGGGCGTGGGCTCCGATGACGCCACAACCCACCAGGGCCACCAGGGCCACGGCGCCGGTGGTGGCCAGGGTCCCGAGGCCGGCGCTGGCCCGCCGCCACGTGGAGGCGCGGTCGGGCTCCGGGTGCAGCCGGTCGAAGGCGACGACCCGACGGCCGTTGCGAACCGCACGACCCAGGGCGGTGCCGAGGGCGCCGGTGGCGACGCCGCCCACGAAGACGGCGGCGGTCAGGCCGAGCGGACCGCCCAGCCGGGCGACCCCCAGCACCGGGCCGCCGGCCTGCCCGAGGAAGACGCCGCCGATGGGCAGGCCACCGAAGGGCCAGGTCTGGCGGGCCGCCTCGGCGAGCGTGAGGGCGGCAGGGAAGGCCAGGGACCGGGCCACCACCGGCCCGCGGGGCACAGCCAGGCAGGCCACCCCCATGAAGAGCGCCTCGGCGGCGATGAGCACGACGGCGCCGGCGAGCGTGAAGGCCCGGGCGAACATGAGGCCCGGCACGTACGCGCCGAGGCCGGCCAGCCACCCGGCCCACAGCCGGGTGCGGGGGCGCAGTCCACCGAGCCGCCACCAGAGGAGGCCGGCCGCCGGGAAGGCCAGGACCCAGATCCCCCAGGGCGGGAGGGAGAGGGCGAGGCCGACGCCGGATGCCAACGCGGGCAGGGCGACGGCGCCACGTCGTGGGGTGACGCGGTCCGGGTCGGTGCGCACCATCCGGAATCTCGACGGCCGCCACGGCACGTTCTCGTCCGTGGGCACCGGTTCGACGCCGGACCCGTCGGGGGGCGGCGGGGCGATGTCTGGGGTGCCGTGCGGCCCCGAGCTCATTTCCCCGTGCGGGCCGTGGCGATGCCGTCGAGTGAGGCGAGCACGGTCCGGGCCGCTGCCCGGCCGTTGCCGACTACGGCCGGTATCCCCACGCCCCGGTAGGTGCTGCCGGCGACGGCCACCCCCGGCAGCTCGGCCACCGCCTGCTCGATCGTCGACGTCCGCTCCAGGTGGCCCACCCGGTACTGCGGGAACGCCCCGTGCCAGCGCGTCACCAACGAGGCGCGCGGCGGCGCCGTGACGTCGTGGACGGCGGACAGCTCGGCGAGCACCGTCGAGGTCAGCTCGTCGTCGTCGAGCGAATCGGGCCGGTCGTCGCCGAGACGGCCCACCGAGAGGCGAATGAGCTCGTCCTCGGGACGGGCCAGGCCGGGCCACTTCCGGGTGAGATAGGTGCAGCCGGTGATGAGTGCGGTCCGGCCGGCCACCGGCGACGTGCGGGGTACGAGGAACCCCGTGCCGAGCAGGGGGCTGCGGATGGCCCCGGTGGGCATCGACAGCGTGATCACGGTCACCGACGCCAGCTCGACGTCCGCCAGCAGTGACGAGGCGACCGGCGCGTGCTCGCCCAGGAGACCGGCGGCCTGCCCGGCGGGAACGGCGAGTACCACGGCGTCGACGTCCAGCGATCGGAGCGTGTCCGACGGCCCCTCGCTCCCGGCCACCCCGGCGGCGTCACCGGCCAGCGCCAGGCGCCAGGTCGCGCCCGTCCTTCCGCCGGGCAGCCGCTCCATCGACTCGACCGCCACGCCGGCGTGGGCGGCGACGCCGCGTGCCGCCAGAGCGGCGGCCAGCTCGGCGGGCAGGCGGGCGTTGCCACCCTCGAGCGACCAGAACACCGGGAGTGGGGCCGCGCCCGATGCCGAGGGCGGCGCCGGCTGGCGCAGGGCGCGGATGAGGCTGCCGGACCGCCGGTCGGCGGTGAGCAGCGGCGGGAAGGTGGACTCGGCACTGAGGTCGTCGACCCCGCCGGCGTGGATCCCACCCACCAGGGGGTCGACCAGGCGCTCGACGACCTGGTGGCCGAGGCGTGACCCGACGATGTCGCCGACCGACCGGTCGGCGGTCGCCCCCGGGTCGCCTTTGTGGGGCAGGAACAGGTCGAGGCCGGCGCGGACGAGTCCCGCCGGGCCGAGGATCCCGGAGCGGAGCATCGGCCACGCCCGGGTCGGCACCCCGAGGTTCACCCCGTCGGGCATCATCCGCAGCCGGCCGCGTGCCCACAACGAGGCACCGGAGGCGCCGGGCGCCACGAGCGCGTCCGTCAGCCCGAGCTCATCGCACAGTGTCGTCGCCTCGGGCCGGCGGGCCAGGAAGGCGTCGGCAGCCAGGTCCACGGTGCGGCCACAGAATTCGGCGGAGCGGACCTTGCCGCCCAGGCGCGGGCCCGCTTCGAGCACCACCACGCGCGGTGCGACCCCGTCGACCCCGGTCACCAGCTCCCACGCCGCCGACAGGCCGGCCATGCCGCCACCGACGACGGCCACGAGTGGCCCCGGCGGGACCGACGCGTCCGTCACGACCGTCCGGCCGACGAGCCGACGCCGTCGCCGGCCGCCGCACGGACGACGTCGGCCAGCACCGCCAGGAACGCCGGATCGGCGTTCAGCGACGGTGTGCGGGCGAACGCGATCCCGAGCGCGTCGGCCCGGTCCCGGGCCTCGATGTCGAGGTCGTAGAGGACCTCGAGGTGGTCGGACACGAATCCCACCGGGCACACCACGACGGCCGTGGCACCGGCCTCCGCCACACGGTCCATCTCGACGAGGAGGTCGGGGCCGATCCACGGGTCGGCCGTCCGGCCGGCGCTCTGCCATGCGGTGCCCCAGGTGACTGTCGGGTCGGCGTCGAGGTCGAGGAGGTCGGCGATCTCGCCCGCCGACTCGGCGACCTGGTCGGGATAGGTGTCGCCCATGGCCACGACGCGGAGGGGAAGGCTGTGCGCCGTGAAGAACACGGCGGTGCCGGCCCGGGCCCCCGCGTCGAGCCCGTCGAGGACTGCCCGTGTGCGGGTGGCCAGGAGCTCGGCGAACCCGTCGGCCCGGTGCCACGAGGGGACGACGGTCACCGGTACCGGCGGGTGCACGGCGCCGGCGGCCGCCTCGGCCCGGGCGAAGTACTCGCCCGACCCCATGGTCGACTGGTGGGGCGTGAGGACGATGCCGACGATCCCGTCGACGCCCTCGGCCGCCAGCTCGGCCACGGCCTGCTCGATGGTGGGCTCGACGTACTTGGTCCCCAGTCGGACCACGAAGCGACCCGGCTCGGCCTCCTCCAGGGCGGTGGCGAGGCCGTCGACCTGGGCCCGGGTCCGCGCCGTCAGGGGCGAGGTGCCCCCGATGGCCTCGTAGCGGTCGGTGAGCTCGGCCAGGAGCTCGGGGGTGGGGGGACGCCCCCGTCGGATGCGGGTGTAGAAGGCCTCGATCTCCTCGGGGGTGTCCGGGGTCCCGTGGGCCATGACGAGCACGCCGGTGCTCATGGCGCGTCCTCCACGCCGGCGCGGCCCTCGGCGTGGACGAGCGCCGCCACCTGCTCGAGGATGCCGGGATCGGTCTCCGGCAGGACGCCGTGGCCGAGGTTGAAAATGTGGCCCGGCGCGGTACCGGCACGGGCCAGGACCTCCCGCGTCTCGGCGGCGGCCACGTCCCAGTCCCCGAGGCACATGGCCGGGTCGAGATTGCCCTGGACGGCGGTGCCCGGCCCCACCCGGCGCCTGGCCTCGTCGAGGGGCACGCGCCAGTCGATGCCGACCACCGACGTGCCGGCCGTGGCCATCAGCGGCAGGAGCTCACCGGTCCCCACGCCGAAGAGGATGGTGGGAGTGCCCGGGTGCGAGGTGCCGAGGTCGGCGAAGAGCCGCCGGGTCGCCGGAAGGACGAGCTCCTCGTAGTGCTTCGGCGTGAGGATCCCGGCCCAGCTGTCGAAGACCTGGACCGCCGACGCCCCGGCGTCGA
>CAZULR010000269.1:0-4155 GCA_964621235.1 uncultured Acidimicrobiaceae bacterium | reverse complement strand
GCCCAGGGCTACGCCATCTGCTTCCCCCAGCCCCCCGGGGATCTCGACTTCGCCGCCATCGACGACCGGGCGGCGCCGATGATGCCGACCCCCTCCTTCCCGCCGCAGCCCGGCCTGCCCAGCTTCAGCGGCTGACAGGGCGCCTCAGCGCCGGGCGACGTAGGCGGTGGACTCCGTCCGGGCCAGGTCGACCAGGTCGCCGAGCGCGATGTTGACGTCGACCAGGTGGAGGCCCCAGGTCGGCCCCAGTGTCTGGCTGACGACGGTCCGGGTGTCACCCGGCGTGATCGGTGCACTGACCTGGAGCCAGGTCGCGCCGCCCTGCGACTGGCACTGCCCCGAGTACAGCTGCGGCTCGGTCACCCACGCGGTCCCCACGGCCGGGGGTGTCAGGCCGCCGAGTCCGCCCAGGCCCCGCAGCAACGCCCGGGAGGGGAAGTAGGGCGACAGCGGCGTCGGCGCGTTGCCCGCCAGGTCGGCTGGATTGGTGCAGAGCACCTGGAGCCCGGCGGTGGTCCCGCCCGCGGACAGGTTGCTGACGCCCTGGCCCGGCCGGCCGAACAACGAATCGGTGGGCGGGGGCTGGTCGAAGCTCGAGTAGGCGATCACGCAGCCCGTCTGCGAGTCCGACGTGCACGCCGGGACGTGCTGGAAGCTGCCACCCACCGTCTGTCCCACCGGGACGGTGACGTTACCGCCGAGGATCATGGCCGACACCAGGAGCTTCCGGGTCGCCGGGACGTCGTCGATCTGTCGGCGGAGCAGGCTGATCAGCATGCCGGCACCCTGCGAGTGCCCGATCAGGATCACGCCCCGGCCGTGGTTGTCATGGGCCAGGTAGTCCAACCACGCGGCCTGCACCCCGGCGTAGGCCGTGACGGCTGCCGCAGCTGTACGGGCGCCGGCGGTCAGGCCCCTGACGGTGATCTGCCGGTACATCGGCGCCCAGACGCGGCACGCCTGCGAGAAGCGGGACGCCTGGGTCCGGGCCACCGCCGTCTCGGCCGGGTCGACGTGGAGGTCGGCGGTGACCCCGGACTGCGCGCTGACCGTCGGGTAGACGTAGAAGCAGTCGGTCGGGGGGTCGGCGGCGATCGACGCGTGCTGGACCGTCGTGGGTCCCGACGCCGGGATGACCGTGGCCGACAGGTCCGTCACGCACGGGTCGGGCAGATGGCCCGGCCGGCAGAGCCATTCGACACCGGCGCCGTCCGTGCGGGCGGCCGATGCCCCGTCGGCCACGGCCGCACGGACGGCGGCATCCTGGGCCCCCGCCGTGGAGGTGGTCGTCGACCCGGTCGACGAGGAGCCGCAGGCTGCGAGCAGGACCGCCGTGCAGATCATGGCCAGGGCCGCGTAGCCCGCCGGACCCCGTCCGGTGGTCCGGCGGTGGGGTCGCAGGCGCATGCCGAGAGCGTAGGACCACGGAGCCCGGCGTGCCGGATTCGTCACGGCGGCGGCCGCTTTGGAGATGGGGTTGCGCCGCACCTCCGGATCCCATATCCTACAACCATATGGTTGTAGGATATGCCGGGCCGATCGACGTGGACGAGGCCTGGGCCGACCTCGTATTCGGCGCGTTGGCCGACCGGACCCGGCGCGACATCCTGCGCCGCTCGCTGGAGGGCGCGCTGTCGGTGTCGGCGCTCGCCCGCAACTACGAGATGAGCGTGACGGCCGTGCAGAAGCACGTGGCCGTCCTCGACCGCGCCGGCCTCGTGGCCAAGCGCCGCCGGGGACGCGAGCAGCTGGTCCGCACCGACCTCGACGCCATCCGGGCCGCCCAGCAGCTGCTCGACCGGTTCGAGGTGCTGTGGCGCGATCGCATCGACCGATTCACCGACGTACTCGACGAGACCACCGAAGGAGCCGGGACATGAGCGTCACCGACATCCGCAAGGACCCCGAGCAGCTGACGATGACACTCGTCACCGAGCTCGACGCCCCGATCGACCGGGCCTGGACGCTGTGGGCCGACCCCCGCAAGCTCGAGCGCTGGTGGGGGCCGCCCAGCTACCCGGCCACCTTCGTGGACCACGACCTGACCCCCGGCGGCCTCTGCAGCTACTACATGACGGGTCCCGAGGGCGACCAGCCCCGGGGGTGGTGGAGGATCGTGGCCGTCGACGCACCGCACTGGCTCGAGCTCGAGGACGGGTTCGCCGACGAGGACGGGGAGCCGGCCGACGGCATGCCCGTGATGGGCATGCGCATGGAGCTCACCGAGCGCCCGGGCGGGTGCACCATGACTCTGGTGACGAGGTTCGCCTCACTCGAGGGCATGGAACGGGTCATCGAGATGGGCATGGAGGAGGGCATCCGATCCGCCGTCGACCAGATCGACGGGATCCTCGCCGGGGGCTGACCGCCGGGCGGTGGGCGTTCCGGTCCCTCCGGGAGCGCGCCCGCGGTGGGATGCTGACGCCGTGGCCACGACACGGGACCGGGCGCGGTGAAGCTCGGCGACACCGACCGCCTCGAGGCGTTCAGCGACGGCGTCATGGCCGTGATCATCACGATCATGGCCTTCTCGATCCCGACGCCGGAGGGGTCCACGCCCGCGGCGCTACGCGCGCTCGTCCCCCATCTGCTCGTCTACGTCCTCAGCTTCGTGATGGTCGCCATCTACTGGGTGAACCACCATCACCTCCTGCGCTCGACCGAGCGGATCAGCGGATCGGTGATGTGGTCCAACCTCTTCCTGCTCTTCTGGCTGTCCCTCTTCCCCATCGTCACCGCCTGGGTGGGCCGGTTCCCCCGGGCCGCCCTGCCGGCCGCGTGCTACGGGCTCGTCGGCCTCGGGGCCGGCGCGGCGTACTCGTTCCTGGTCCGCATGATCATCCGGACCGACGGACCGGACTCGGTGGTCGGACGGTCGATCGGCACGGACAGAAAGGGCTACGTGTCGCTCGTGCTCTACATCGTGGGCGCCGCGCTGGCCCACCGCTCCACCTGGTTGTCCTATGCCCTCTACGCCTCGGTCGCCGTGCTCTGGTTCGTTCCCGACCGGAGGCTGACCCGGGCGCCCCGGCCGTCGTGAGGCGTACCGGCCCGTTGGTCGTCGCCGCGGCGCATCGGTAGCCTGGGCCAGCCGCGTCGGCAGACCGCCGCCGCCCGACGACAGGAGTCCCCGATGGCCATCGACACCTTCTTCGCCTTCTCCGGCGTCTACGCCTCCGTCGACGACGCTCTGGCTGACTACGACGCCGTGCACGCCCTCCACACCGAGGCCGGCCTCATCGACGCCTACGACGCCGCCGTCGTGGAGCGCAACGACAAAGGCAAGGTCAGGATCGTCAAGAAGCACGAGACCCCGACGCGTGTCGGCGGCGTGCTCGGCGGCGGCGTGGGCCTGGCCACCGGCCTGGCCATCGCCCTCTTCCCGGCGGCGGCCATCGGCGGCGGCCTCCTGTTGGCCACCACGGGCGGTGGCGCGCTCCTCGGCTCGCTGGCCGGCCACGCCGCGGCTGGCATGAGCCGGAGCGACCTGAAGGAACTGGGCGAGGCGCTCGACACCGGGCAGGCCGGCCTGGTGGTCGTGGCCGTGTCCAACATGGAGGCGAAGATCGAGGCCGCCATGACGCGGGCCGAGAAGGTGCAGGCGAAGCAGCTGACCGCCGACCAGGACGCCATCGCCGCCGAGGCGTCGGCGGCCGACAAGGCCTGACCACCGCCGGCACCCCGAGGGCCGACGCGCCACTACGACGAAGTCGAGGACATCCGCATGGACAGGAAGGTCGTACTCATCACGGGCGCGTCGTCGGGCATCGGCCTGGCCTGCGCCGTCCACCTCGCGGCCCAGGGCTTCGCCGTCGTCGGGGCGAGCCGGCGCACAACGGCGGAGGTGGCCTGGACCTCACTCGTCATGGACGTCGACGACGACGCATCGGTCGCGTCGGTGGTCGGCCAGGTGGTCCGGGACCACGGCGGCATCGACGCGGTGGTGACCTGCGCGGGTTGGGGTCTGGCCGGTCCCGTCGAGACGACTCCGGTCGCCGAGGCCCGGGCCCAGCTCGACACCAACTTCTTCGGGACCGTCCGGGTGGTGGCCGCGGCACTCCCGAACCTTCGCGCCCGGAAGGGTCGCATCGTCCTCATGAGCTCGATCGGCGGGGTCATCGGCCTGCCGTTCCAGGCCTACTACTCGGCCAGCAA
>CAZULR010000268.1:0-4157 GCA_964621235.1 uncultured Acidimicrobiaceae bacterium | reverse complement strand
CCTCGAGCAGCGCAGCTGGGAGACCGAGGACGGCGACAAGCGGTTCAAGATCGAGATCGTGGCCGACGAGATCGGACCGGCTCTCCGCTTCGCCACCGTCGACGTCCACCGGGTCGTCCGCCCGGCCGCCGAGGCGGGCAGCGGGTCGTTCGGTGAGGACGGGGTCGGTGCCTGACCGTTCCGGGCACCCTGGTCATTCGGCCGGGGTGACCGGGGGTCACAGCCGGCCCGTCCACTTCGGCGCACGCGTCGTCCTGTCCAAGGAGGAGACCTTCGAGGCGTGCCAGGCGTTGGCGGACGCCGGACGGGTCCTGGTCCGGTCCGGTGGTCTCGCGGAGGCCGACACCCTCGGCTCCCTCTTCGAGCTGCTGGAGGAGCGTCTCGTCGCCGGCTGACGCGGGCACCGACCACCGCTGGGCGCGCATCCGCCCCCGACCGACGGGGTCGGGGGCGGATCGTCCCGCCGCGTGAGGGTGGCGCCCGTTCAGCCGTCGCTCGGCTCGAACTCGAGGGAGAGCGAGTTGACGCAGTAGCGGAGTCCGGTCGGGGCCGGGCCGTCAGGGAAGACGTGGCCGAGGTGGCCACCGCAGCGTGCACAGGTGATCTCGACCCGCCGCATCCCGAACGACTTGTCCTCGTGCTCCTCGATCGTGCCGTCGGCGAGGGCTCGGGTGAAGCTGGGCCAGCCGGAGCCGGACTCGAATTTGGCGTCGGTCGGGAACAGCTCGGCGCCGCAGCCCGCGCACGTGAACATGCCCGAGCCCTCGACGTGGAGCAGCTCGCCGGACCAGGCCGGCTCCGTGCCCTTCTGGCGCAGGACGGCATAGCGCTCCGGGGTCAGCCTGGCCCGCCACTCCTCATCGGTCAGCTCGACCTTGTCGTTCGTGGCCCCGGTGGTCGGGTCGGTGGTGCTCATGGACACTCCTTCAGGTAGGTGGTCGAACCGCCCGGGTGGTCCGGGGTCGGGTCCGATGGCGATCGAATGGTTCAACGTCGGCCGGCCCGGGGGTGTTCCCTGCCCGAACGGGTCGGACCGGGTCCGAGCAGCCGGCACGTGGGCCCGCTGGACCCGGGTTGGGCGTCGCTCTGCAGTCTCCTCCGCTCCTTCGTCCGTTACACGGATCGCGCCGTTGGACCCCGGAACCTCGGCAACGTCGGGCTGCCCGCGTACGATCCCCCGCCCGTCCGGGTCGGCCCCGAGGCACCCACGCGCGGGGTGCGTCACGATGGAGCGGTGAACAGGACGCTTCCGGACCACGTCACGCACTACTACGTTCCTGGTCGTCCGCCGTTCCTCAACGTCTCCGAATTGACCGACGCGGAGTGGGACGTGACCCGACGAATGCTCGATGCAGAGCGCGGGGCCGGCGATTCCTCCCGGGTGTTCGGCCGCCGGTACCGGGAACTCCGGCGAGCCACCGAGGTGAAGTTGCGGGACCTCTTCGTCGCCGCCGGGGGCCGACCGGAGCGGGACGCGCCGCATTACTTCGTCCTCGGATCGTCGGATTGGTTCCGTGGGCTCGCCCGGGGAATGCGGGAGCTGACGATCCCGCTGACCGCTCTGCCGGAGGCGGGGACCAGCATGACGATTCCCGACAGCGTGACGTCGATGGGACTCGGTGGCGACTTCGGCATCCCCGTTGACCCCAGGCCGCACCATGGCCGGGTCTTCCGCCTCCCGGAGTTCGCCGACGCCATCGAGACCTACGGACTCCCGGAGGGTCGGCGCGGGGACTACGACGGCTATCAGTTCCGCTCCTTCGAGCTCTACGCAGAGGTGCAGGTGTGGTCGGATTCCGTCCTCGGCCCGCTCAGCCCGTCGGATCGAGCGGGCCGGCCGCCCGCCGCCCGCCCCCGACCTACTTGAGGATGTTCACCGCCCGGGCGACGACCAGGAGCGCGACGACGAGCGAGATCGCCTCCTCGGACATCATCAGCAGCTTCATCCACCGCTTGATCGCCGATACGTCCGTCGGACTGAACGCGGTCGCGGTGGCGAAGGCGAAATGGAAGTAGTCCACGAACTGCGGGCTCCAGTCCGCCGCCACGTGCTCCTCGTTCTTCATCTCCGGGAAGATCAGGGCGGGAGACCTGCCCGGGCCCGCGGCCCGTGCGGCCGGTCCGCCCCGGTCGAGTGCCCAGTACCAGAGCCCGAACGCGATGACGTTGGTGAGCCAGATCGCCCCTCCGCTGGCCAGCAGCACCTTGGCGTCGTTGGTGAACGGCGAGACGTCGACGATCGCGACCACGAGGCGGACGGCGGCATCGGCGTTGACCAGGGTGATCACGCCGATGAGGGTGCTCGTGAGGATCCTCAGCCATGGGAGGTCACGGTCGATCCGGCCGGGATCGCCGACGATGAGGACGGCGAGGAGGATCGCCAGCACCACCAGCAGGATCCAACGGGCGTCCCCGTTGCGCAGCTCCGGGGGCAACGCGGCCCGCAAGAGCCCCGCGACGATGACGGCGAGCGCCATCGGCCAGCGCGCCTCCCCCCGACTCGAGGGGGTGTCCGCCCGGCCGACCTCGTCAGGTTCCGGCATCGAGGGGCTCAACGAGGCGATCGATCACGTGGTGGGTGGCGGTGGCACCCCCGGGGCGGTCCATTCCTGTGAAGGTAACCGAGGGGGGTGCGGTGTGCGCCGACCGGTGGCCGGGCTGCGTGGAACCGGCGTAGCCGGTGACCACCTGTTGGCGCGGGCGCTCCGTCCCGACCGAATGAGGAGGCCCGCCTCCACGCGCCACACGGCGGCGGGCGCATCGGCGGACAGCGCCCTTCGTCCGTGCCCCGCCGCACGGCCACCCTCCGGCGCGCTGACCAGGGACGACACGGGCAGTTGTCACGGGACCGCGACGTCCGGACGCCCGATCGGGCCGGAATTCCGATTTGCTAACGTCGCGTCAGATTTCGTGCCGACCCGTCGGTCCGAGCCCCGCCAGTCGACACGGTCCCCGCATCGGGCCGCCCCCTTCCGCTTCCCACCACCCAGGACGTCACCCATGGACCTTCGAGACCGACCCGAGGACGAGGCCTTCCGCGCCGAGGTGCGGGCCTGGCTGGCCGACCACGTCGTCGGCGAGTTCGCCGCGCTGGGCGGACGCGGTGGCTCGGGCGACGAGACGTTCGGCTTCGAGGTCCGACTCGAGTGGGAGAAGGAGCTGGCCGCCGGCGGCTGGACCTGCCTGGGCTGGCCGGTCGAGTTCGGCGGCCGGGGTGCCTCCATCGCCCATCAGGTGATCTTCAACGAGGAGTACGTGAAGGCCAAGGCGCCCGGTCGGGTCAGCATCCTGGGGGAGGGGCTGCTCGGCCCCACACTGATCCAGTACGGGACGAAGGCCCAGCAGGAGCGCTTCCTCCCGCGCATCGTGGACGGCAGCGAGCTGTGGTGCCAGGGGTACTCAGAGCCCAACGCCGGGAGCGACCTGGCCAACGTGGCGACCCGGGCCGAGCTGGACGGCGACGACTGGGTAGTCACGGGCCAGAAGGTCTGGACGTCGCTCGCCCACCAGTCGGACTGGTGCTTCGTGGTGTGCCGCACCGAGCCGGGATCCACCCGGCACAAGGGCCTGTCCTACCTCCTCGTGCCCATGGACCAGCCGGGCGTCGAGATCCGCCCGATTACCCAGCTGACGCGCACATCGGAGTTCAACGAGGTCTTCTTCGACGGGGCCCGCACGTCCAAGGACCTCGTGGTGGGGGAGCCGGGCGACGGTTGGCGGGTGGCGCTCGCCACCTTGGCCTACGAGCGGGGCGTCGGCCTGCTCGGCCACCAGCTGTCGTTCCGGCGGGAGCTCGACCACCTGTTCGAGGTGGCCCGGGCCAACGGCCGGAGCCAGGACCCGGTCCTGCGCCAGCGGCTCGCCCGCTCCTACGCCGAGCTCGAGGTGCTGCGGTACAACACGCTGCGCAGCCTGTCGGGCTACGACGGGCCGGTGGCTCCGCCCGAGGCCTCGATCATCAAGCTGTTCTGGGCGTCGTGGCACCAGCGGCTCGGCGAACTGTCCATGGACGTCCGTGGCGAGGCCGGACTTGTGGCCGAGAAGTCGCCGTACGAGCTCGACGAGTTCCAGCGGACCTTCCTCTTCAGCCGGTCGGAGACGATCTACGGCGGCTCCAACGAGATCCAGAGGAACATCATCGGCGAGCGGGTCCTCGG
>CAZULR010000267.1:0-4160 GCA_964621235.1 uncultured Acidimicrobiaceae bacterium | reverse complement strand
TCAACGGCTTCCAGGCCGTCGTCGACGACGACGGGAAGGTGCGGGTGGTGGTGGCTCACGGAGATCCCGGGGTCGCCAACTGGCTCGACACAGCGGGACACAGCGAAGGACCGATCATCCTGCGCTGCGTCCGCACGGAGTCCGCCCCGGTGCCGGACGCCCGGGTGGTGCCGTTCGACCGCCTCCTCGACGAGCTGCCTCCGGGCACGAGGCGGGTCTCCCCGGAGGAGCGCGAGGCGGCGATCGACATCCGCCGGAGGGCCGTGAGCCGGCGGTTCGCCCGGTGACGCTGACGGTCGACCGGATCGAGGACGAGGCCCGGTCCGCGGCGGGACTCGGGGACACCGGTGGCGACCACTACCGCGAGGGTCTCGAGCGCCTGGTGGCGTCGATGAACGAGGAGGCCACCCTGACCGAGCTGGGCGAGGCCATGCTGCAGCTGCGCCTGAGCACGCTCCTCGCCGCCCGACTCGGGGTGGAGGAGGCCTACCGGCAGCATCCCGAGATCGACGCCGAGGTGATCGAGGGACCGGTCTTCGTCATCGGGCTACCCCGCACCGGGACGACGGCGCTGAGCCAACTCGTGGCGGCGGACCCCCAGTTCCGGTCGTTACGGACGTGGGAGTCGGCGGCCCCGATCCCTCCTCCGGAGACGGCGAGCGAGCACACCGACCCCCGGATTGCCACCACCGCGCAGGGCCTCGCCCTGATGGACGAGGCGTTTCCGCTCATGCGGACCATGCACCAGGTGGAGGCGACCACGCCGACCGAGTGCCAGGACCTCATGGGCATGAGCTTCCGCACCCCCCATTTCGACGGGTTCGCCCGGGTGCCCTCCTACATGGCGTGGATCGTCGACGCGGACATGCGGGAGACCTACCGCTACCACCGTCGGGTCCTGCGACTGCTCCAGTGGCACTGCCCTCCCACCCTCTGGCACCTCAAGACCCCGGTCCACATGTTCGCGCTCGATGCGCTGGTGGAGTCCTATCCGAACGCCCGGTTCCTGTGGAGTCATCGGGATCCCACCGAGGTGATGGGCTCGGTGTGCAGCCTCATCCGGTACACGCGGAGCTGGAGCAGCGACCGCGACGACTCCGTCGAACTGGGTGCCGAGCAGCTGGATCGCTGGTGGGTCGCCGTGGAGCGGGCGATGGAGTTCCGGGAGCGGACGGGGGACGACCGCTTCGCCGATGTGTCGTTCAGCGACCTGCAGTCCCGTCCGCTGGAGAGCCTGGCCGAGGCGCTGGACCGGATCGGCCTCCCCTTCGACCGGCGCTCCCGGGACTCGGTGGAGGCGTGGGCGGACACCCACGAACCCGGCTCGCACGGGATCCACCGCTACGAGCTGTCCGAATTCGGTCTCCGTCCGGAGCAGATCCGGGAGCGATTCGCCCCGTACTGCGCGGCCTTCGGCATCAGGGCCTGAACCCGTGGGCCCCGGGGAAGGGGATCTCCCGGCCGGTCGGAGGGTGGGTGGCACCGGTACCTCGGCGAGGTCGTATCCCGTAGTCTTCTGAGGCATCCGCGCCCCATCGGCGAGGGTCTGGCGGGGCCCACCGGATCGTGGGGCCTCGTCGCCGAGCAGTGTGTCACCAGGGGTCCAGAGGAAGCCCGAGGGATCTGAGCACGTGACTGTCGAAGCCGAGACCGCTAGCGATCATCGCCGACTCCTCGCGCCCTACCTGCCACGGCTCACGATCGACTGGATGGAGGAGAGCCCGGACCTGCGACATCGCATCGTCGAGGGGACCGTCGCCTTCGTCGACATCTCCGGATTCACCAAGCTCTCCGAAGGCCTGGCCAAGCACGGCAAGATCGGGGCCGAGGAACTCGCCGCCACGATCGGGGACTGCTTCGTAGCCCTCCTGGGCATCGCCTACGACGCCGGGGGCCGTCTCCTGAAGTTCGGGGGGGACGCGCTCCTCCTCCTGTTCACCGGGGCGAACCATGAGGCCCGGGCCTGTCGGGCCGCCTATGACATGCGGCTCAAATTGCGGGACGTGGGCCGCGTGACAGTCCTCGGGCAGCGGGTCACCCTGCGCATGTCCATCGGCGTCAACAGCGGGCTGTTCGACCTGTTCCTGGTGGGCTCGTCACACCGGGAGCTGGTCGTGACGGGCCCGGCCGCCAGCATCACCGTGTCCATGGAGGGGACGGCGACGGCCGGCGAGATCGTGGTGAGCGAGCGGACAGCAACCGCACTGTCCGCGTCGGACCTGGGCCCGGCGAAGGGCGCGGGACGGCTGCTGCGCCGCCGTCCCGCGGCCACCGCCTCGCCGACCCCGCGCGGCGCCGTCGACTCCGCGGCCGACCTGTCCCGCTGCATCCCGGTGGCCATCCTGGACTCCGCCCTCCGCAGCGGCCACGAGCCCGAGCATCGCCGGGTGACCGTCGCCTTCCTCCACTTCGACGGCACCGACGCCATGTTCGCCCGTGCCGGGGCACCGGCTGTGGCCGACTACCTCGACCACCTGGTCACCGACGTCCAGGAGGCCGTTGACGCCCACGACATCACCTTCCTCGGCAGCGACATCGACCACGACGGCGGCAAGCTGATCCTGGTGGCCGGTGCGCCGTCGACGTCGGGTGACGACGAGCACCGCATGCTCCTGACCGTCCGCCAGATCCTCGACCAGGATCGCAGCCCCCAGGTTCGCATCGGCGTCAACCGGGGCCCGGTGTTCGCCGGTGACATCGGCCCGACCTACCGGCGCACCTTCACGGTGATGGGGGATGCCGTCAACCTGGCGGCACGACTGATGGCGAAGGCGGTCCCGGGGCAGGTCCTGGCCACCCCCGAGGTCTTGTCCCGAGCCGGCTCGCGCTTCGACGTCACCGCCGTAGAACCGTTCTACGTCAAGGGGAAGGCCAAACCGGTCGAGGCCCTCGACGTCGGCGTCCGCATCGGGTCGCGTCTGGCCAGGACGGGCACGCGCTCCGGCCTGATCGGTCGCCGGGAGGAGATGGAGCAGTGGCGCCACGCGGTCGATGCCGTGCGCCGGGGCTCGGGGTCGGTCATCGAGGTCGTCGGCGAGCCCGGAGCCGGCAAGTCCCGCCTGATCGAGGAGTTCCGGACCGTGGCCGACGGCATCGCCACGCTGGCGGTCACGGGTGAGTATTACGACTCGTCCACCCCGTACGGCGCCCTGCGGGCGACGGTGCGGGGCCTCCTCGGCCTGCGGGACACCGGGGATCCACTGACCCCGGAGGAAGTGCGGCAGGCGATCGACCGCATCGCGCCCGACCTGGGTGCGTGGGCCCCGCTGGTGGGCGCCGTCATCGATGTCGTCCTGCCCGACACCCCGGAGACGTCCGAGCTCGCTCCGGCCTATCGGATCCAGCGCCAGGGCGAGGTGATGGTCCAGTTGCTCGGACACCTCTCGCCGGATCCGACGGTCATCGTCGTGGAGGACGCCCACTGGATGGACGACGCCTCGTCGGACCTCCTTCGACACGTGGCTGCATCGGTGGACACCCGGCCCTGGCTCCTCTGCCTGACCCGTCGCGACGTGACGACCGGGTTCGTGGCGCCCGAAGAGGCCTCGGTGCAGTTGCGCCTCCAGCCCCTCGAGGGGGCCGAGGCGACGGACCTCATCGAGGCGACGGTCGGTGACGCCCCGTTGCCGCCCCACGTCGTCGCAACGCTCGCCGAGCGCTCCGGCGGCAACCCCCTGTTCCTGCTGGAGCTGGTGTCGGCCGCCCGCGACACCGACGACATCGACTCCCTCCCGGACTCGGTCGAGGCCCTGATCGCCGCCCGCATCGACCGGCTGTCGGTCGATGACCGCCGCTTCCTGCGGCGGGTCTCGGTGCTCGGCCGCACGACCCCGCTCAGAATGCTCGATGCCGTTCTCGACGAGGTGCCCCGGGCGGAGGACTCGGTCTGGTCGCGCCTCGAGGAGTTCGTCGTGGTGGACGGCACGGGCGTCCTCACCTTCCGTCACGCGCTCCTGCGCGACGGGGCCTACAACGGTTTGTCGTACCGCCTGCGACGCCAGCTGCACGCCAGTGCGGGACGGGCGATCCGACTGGCCGCGGGCGAGCGGCCCGAGGAGTACGCCGAGTCGTTGTCCCTGCACTACTTCCACGCCCAGGCCTACCAGGAGGCCTGGACGTACTCGCTGGTCGCCGCCGAGCGGGCCCGGGCCGTCTACGCC
>CAZULR010000266.1:0-4161 GCA_964621235.1 uncultured Acidimicrobiaceae bacterium | reverse complement strand
CCGGGCATCGGCGATACTGGACCCCATGCACGCCCTCGACCCCGGTCCCCCCATCGCCACCGTCAACCCTGCGACCGGCGAGCTGCTGGAGACCTTCGAGCACCTCGACGCGAACGCCCTCGAGGACCGCCTGGTCGTGGCCGCGTCCGGGGCCGCCGTGTGGGCGGCCACCACCTTCGAGGAGAGGTCACGGCTCCTCGTGACGGCCGCGGAGCTGCTCGAGGGCGAGGTGCCCGACATCGCCCACACCATCACCACGGAGATGGGCAAGCCCTTCGCCCAGGCCAAGGGCGAGGTGGCCAAGTGCGCGTTCGGCTTCCGCTGGTTCGCCGAGCACGCCGAGGCGATGCTGGCCGACGAGGAGGTCCTGGTCGACGGGTCCCTGGGCCTCGTGGCCTATCAGCCGCTCGGGGTGATCCTGGCGGTCATGCCGTGGAACTTCCCCCTGTGGCAGGTCGCCCGCTTCCTCGCCCCGGCGGTGATGGCCGGCAATGTCGGACTGGTGAAGCACGCGCCCAGCGTGCCCCGCACGGCCCTGCTGCTGGAGGACCTCTTCCGGCGGGCCGGGGCACCCGAAGGCGTGCTGCAGACGCTCCTCATCGGCACCGACCAGGTGCCCGGCGTCATCGCCGACCGCCGGGTGGCCGGGGTGACGGTCACGGGCAGCGTGGGCGCCGGGCGCGCCGTCGCCGCCCAGGCCGGCGCCGTCGGCAAGAAGGTCGTGCTGGAGCTGGGCGGCAGCGACCCGTTCATCGTCCTGCCCTCGGCCGATCTGAGCCGGGCCGTGCCGGTGGCCGTGCAGGCACGGGTCCAGAACGCGGGGCAGTCGTGTATCGCCGGCAAGCGGTTCATCGTCCACCGCGAGGTGGCCGAGGAGTTCACCGGGCAGTTCGTGGCGGCGATGGACGCGCTGTCGGTGGGAGATCCCTTCGACCCGGCGACCGAGGTCGGCCCGCTGGTCAACGCGGCCGCGGTCGACGGCATCGAGGCGCAGGTGGAGGACGCCCGTGCCAAGGGCGCGACGATCCTGTGTGGCGGCCACCGGGTGGTGGGTCCCGGCGGCCCCGACCGGCCCGGTGCCTTCTACGCACCGACGGTCATCACCGACATCGCCCCCGGCATGCGGGTGGCCACCGAGGAGGTCTTCGGGCCGGTCGCGCTCCTCTACGTGGCCGACGACGCCGCTGCCGCCCTCGAGCTGGCCAACGACACCGAGTTCGGCCTGGGCTCGAGCGTGTGGACCGAGGACCCCGACGAGCAGCAGCAGTTCGTGACCGGCCTGCAGGCGGGGCAGGTCTTCGTGAACGGGATGACCGTGTCGATGCCCCAGCTGCCGTTCGGCGGCATCAAGAGCTCGGGCATCGGCCGCGAGCTCTCCTCGTACGGCATGCGCGAGTTCTGCAACGTGAAGTCGGTGTGGATCGCCTGATGACGGTCCGGTGCGCCTCGTGAGCGTCCCCGCGAGGGTCGGCACCCGCGGCACCGACGGCTACCGCGCCTACCTCGACCACGCCGCCACCACGCCGCTCCGCCCCGAGGCGCTCGAGGCCATGCTGCCCCTGCTGACCGAGGGGTTCGCCAACCCGTCGGGAGCCCACACCGAGTCGCGGCGGGCCCGGATCGCCCTCGACGACGCCCGCGACCAGCTGGCCGAGCTCCTGGGGGCCGATCCGGGCGAGGTCGTCCTCACCTCCGGCGGCACCGAGGCCGACGACCTGGCCGTCAACGGCGGGTGGGAGGCCGTGGCGGCCACGCGCCCCGACGGGCCTCCGCCGGCCGTGGTGTGCGCGGCGATGGAGCACCACGCCGTGCTGCAGGCCTGCCGGGGGCTGGCCGCCCGCACCGGGGCGGTGCTGCGCGAGGTGCGCAGCGGGCCGGACGGGCTCGTCGACCTCGACGCCCTCGCGGAGGCCTGTCGACCCGACGTCGGCCTGGTGTCGGTCATGGCCGTCAACAACGAGATCGGAACGGTCCAGCCCCTCGCCGAGGTGGCCAGGATCGTGGCCGGGCGCGCGCCCGGGGCGGTCCTCCACACCGACGCCGTCCAGGCCGTGCCGTGGCTCGACGCCGGACGCACGGCGCCGGCGGCATTGATGTCGGTCAGCGGCCACAAGTTCGGGGGCCCGAAGGGGAGCGGCGCCCTCTTGGTGCGCACGGGCGCCCGGGTCCGCCCCCGCCTCGACGGCGGTGGCCAGGAGCGGGGCCGGCGCAGCGGGACGCCCAACGTGGCCGGCGCCGCAGGCACGGCGGCCGCCCTGGCCGCCACCGTCGCCAGCCGCCACGACGAGGTCGCCCGGGTGACCCGCCTGCGCGACCGTCTGGCCGACGGGCTGCTGGCCGCCGTGCCCGGCATGGTCGAGACCGGCGACCGGGCCGACCGGGTGGCGGGCATCCTCCACGTCCGGGTGGCCGGGATCGAGTCCGAGGCGGCCGTGGTGCTGCTCGACGAGGCCGGGGTCGCCGCGTCCGCGGGTGCGGCCTGTTCGAGCGGCGCCGTCGAGCCGAGCCACGTGCTCGAGTCGATGGGCCTCGACCGACGCGAGGCCTCGTCGGGGCTGCGCTTCTCGTTGGGTGTCACCACCACCGGGCAGGATGTGGACCATGCGCTGGCCCAGGTTCCCGGTGTCCTCGACCGCCTGCGAAACTGAGTCCGTGCGCGTCCTGGTGGCCATGTCCGGTGGAGTCGACTCGTCGGTGGCCGCCGCGCTCCTGGTCGCGATCCACGGCCCGGATCGTGTGGTGGGCGCCACGCTCAAGCTGTGGGGGGGCGACGCCGACTCGGGGTGCTGCTCGGTCGCCGATGTCGACGACGCCCGACGGGTCGCCGACCAGCTGGGCATCGTCCACCACGTCTTCAACTTCAGCGACGACTTCGAGGCCCACGTGGTCGACCCGTACGTCAAGGGCCACGTCGAGGGACGGACTCCCAATCCCTGCATCGAGTGCAACCGGCACCTCAAGTTCGACCGGCTCCTGGCCCGGGCGGCGGACCTCGGGTTCGACGCCGTGGCCACCGGCCACCATGCCCGGGCCTCCCTCGGTCCCGACGGCGCCTGGCGCCTGTTGCGGGGGGTCGACGCGGCCAAGGACCAGTCCTACGTCCTGTCCATGCTCGGCCAGGGCGAGCTGGCCCGGAGCCTGTTCCCGGTGGGCGACATGACCAAGGACGAGGTCCGGTCCACCGCGGCGCGTCTCGGACTCCGCACGGCGGACAAGCCCGACAGCCAGGACGTCTGCTTCATCCGATCCGACGCCGGCCGGGCCGGGTTCCTGGGCGACCGGGTCCCGCTGCACGCGGGCCGCCTCGTCGACCACGCCACCGGGGCCGACCTCGGCGAGGTGGCCGCCGTCGAGCTGGTCACCGTGGGCCAGCGGCGGGGGATGGGCCACGGCACGGACGGTCGGCGTCGGTTCGTGACCGCGGTCGACGTGCCGGCCCGCCGGGTCACGATCGGCCCGCCGGAGGCGTCGTACTCGTCGGAGGTGGCGTTGCACACGCTGGCCTGGGTCGACGGAGCACCCTCCGCACTGTCCGGCGGCCGTTCCGACGGGGTGCGCTCGGGGGTGCTCGAGGCGTCGGCCCAGTGCAGCGCCCACGGCGTGCCCGCGCCCTGCACCGTCCGGAGCGACGCCGGCGGTCTGGTCGTCACCTTCGCGCGGCCGCAGCGCCGGGTGGCGCCGGGCCAGACCGTGGCGCTGTACGACCCGACACGACCGGACGAGGTACTGGGCTCGGGGGTCGTCCGATGAGCAGGGCCACGCCCGCGTCGGGCGACGACCCCGTCGCCCTGGCCGCCGAGCTCCGAGCCCTGATCGTCCACCACAACGAGCAGTACCACGCGCTCGACAGCCCCGAGATCACCGACGCCGAGTACGACGACCTCGTCCGTCGCCTGCGCGGGCTCGAGGCCGAGCACCCGGATCTGGCGGTACCCGACTCACCGACCACCCAGGTCGGCGCGGCGCCGTCGACCCTGTTCGCCCCCGTCGTCCACCACGTCCCGATGATGAGCCTGGACAACGCGTTCAGTCCCGAGGAGCTGCGGGCGTGGGCCGACCGCGTGGGGAAGCAGGTGCCGCCGGACACGGCGTTCGAGTGCGAGCTGAAGATCGACGGGCTGGCCATCTCCCTCCTCTACCGCGACGGCCGGTTCGTGCAGG
>CAZULR010000265.1:0-4165 GCA_964621235.1 uncultured Acidimicrobiaceae bacterium | reverse complement strand
CGCCTCGGCGACGATGACCTACGAGGAGCTCGTCACGGCGATCGGCGAGGTGCGCTCGCGCACCGACCGTCCCTTCGGCGTCAACATGCGCACCGACGTCGCCGACGTCGGTGACCGCGTGGCGCTGATGATCGACAACGGCGTACGCGTGGCGAGCTTCGCCCAGGCCCCCAACCCGGCGCTCGTCGACCGCTGCCGCAAGGCCGGGCTGGTCGTCATGCCCACGATCGGGGCACGTCGCCACGCGGAGAAGGTCGCCGAGTGGGGCGTCGACGCCGTCATCGCCCAGGGCGGTGAGGGCGGTGGCCACACCGGCGCTGTGCCGACGTCGCTCCTGACCCCGGCGGTCGTCGACGCGGTGGGTGACCGCGTGGCCGTGGTGGCGGCCGGTGGCTTCTTCGACGGCCGCGGCCTGGTGGCCGCACTGGCCTACGGTGCTTCGGCCATCGCCATGGGGACACGGTTCCTGCTCACCCAGGAGAGCCGGGTTCCCGACGACGTGAAGCGCCTCTACCTGCAGACCCCGGTGACCGGCACCGTGGTGTCGACGGCCGTCGACGGTGCCCCGCAGCGGGTGATCCGCACCGACCTGGTCGACCACCTCGAGAAGTCGGGCTGGCTCCGGGCACTCCCGCGTGCGTTGGCCAACGCCCACGCCTTCCGCAAGGAGACCGACACCACCCTGTTCGCCCTGGCCAAGGAGGGCACCGCCATGAAGAAGGGCAACGACCTGTCGTGGCCGCAGGTGGTCATGGCGGCGAACGCACCGATGATGACCAAGGCCGCGCTCGTCGACGGACGGACCGACGTCGGCGTGCTCCCCACCGGCCAGGTCGTCGGCGCCATCGAGGAGCTCCCGACGGTGGAGGAGCTCATCTCGCGCATCATCGCCGAGGCCGGGCAGGTACTCGACCGCCTTTGCGCCTGACCGGCGGCGGCGCACCGGGTCGACACCCGTCGTCGCGGATGCGGGATCCCACGGCATCTCGACCTGCCTCGCTGCATCCCGCCGCCCCTCGACGCGTCGCATGCGCGTCGCCCCGGGCGAACCCGTGCCGTTCCGCGTGCGCTCCGCGAGCACACTGCACGCGCTTGCATCCACGGGTCGGACGCGCGCGCCGACGAGTCACAGTGCGGTGGATCGACGCCCGCGGCGCGCGCCGTTCAGTACAAATTGCCCATTGTGCGGCTTCGGCAAGTGGGCGATAATCAGTGCCCAGGGCGACGCCCTCCCGACGGAGCGGACCGGTGCAGATGCCGGATCGCAAGACGGGAACCGGAGCCCTCAGGTCTGTTCGCTGGTCGGCGGGCCGGAGAGGAGTTGCTGTGTCGGAGGGAACCCCGCCGGAGACATCGGAGCGCACACGGCGACGCGCGCCCGCGTCGATCACCGGAGTGGGTGCCGTCACCGGCTACGGCTGGGGCCGCAAGCACGTGTGGGACGGTTTCCTCCTCGGCGAGAGTGCCGTCCGACTGACCACCGGACTCGACGGTTTCGTCGACGGTGGCGAGGCTTGGATCTCCACCATCACCGACGAGGGCGACCGACGTGACGGTCCCAGCCGCTTCATGCAGGCCCTCCGGTTCGCCGCCCGCGAGGCCATCACTGACGCCAACGAGCGCGGGTGGAAGCCGGGCAAGGTGGTCGGCGTCGTCCACTCCATCGTCCTCGGTGACGTCGAGATGTGGAGCGAGTACTACCACGAGGCCCCCGAGCGCGTCCGGGTGAAGCGTTGGGTCAACATGCTCCCGTCGACGGTCATCTCGCAACTGATGAAGGAGAACGACTTCCACGGCCCGGCCATGTCGGTCTCCGCCATGTGCGCCTCGGCGAACGCCGGGATGATCACGG
Source organism: uncultured Acidimicrobiaceae bacterium (assembly GCA_964621235.1). Taxonomy (GTDB): domain Bacteria; phylum Actinomycetota; class Acidimicrobiia; order Acidimicrobiales; family RAAP-2; genus Bog-756. The sequence continues at coordinate 2,313 of CAZULR010000265.1, read as the reverse complement.
CCAAGTCGTGGCTCGACTCGGGCATCTGCACCGACGTCATCCTCCTCGCCACCGACCTGTCCGGCATCCCGATCAACCTCCGCAGGTTCAAGGACCTCGGGGTCGCCGTCCTCGACTCCCCGCCGTTCGACGCGTGCCGCCCCTTCCAGGAGGGCAGCCGCGGCTTCGTGGGCGGCGAGGCCGCCGTCGCCATGGTGCTCTCCACCGAGGACACCGGCTCCTACGCCCAGATCCTGGGTGGGGCCATGACCATGGACGCCTTCAACCTGGTCGCCGTCGCCCCCGACATGACCGAACTCGAGCGGTGCTTCCGGGAGGCGCTGGCGGCGTCCGGGGTCGATGCCTCCGAGATCGCCTACCTCAACGCCCACGGGCCGGGCACCGCCCAGTGCGACGCCGCCGAGGGCATCATGCTCGACCGGCTCTTCCCCGATGCCGCCGGCATCTTCTCGATCAAGCCGCTCGTGGGCCACTGCCAGGCCGCGGGGGCCGCCGTCGAGGTCATGGCCACCATCTACGCCTTCCAGACCGGCTTCGTGCCGGCTCCGCCCCAGGTCGCCCCGGGCCACCCTCGGCTCGTCGACGGACTGACACCCCGTCGACCCGGCCCCATGGTGAAGTCCTCCATCGGCATGGGGGGCTACAACACGGCGGTCGTGCTGGGGGAACCCTCCACCTGAACTGGAGCTGCGCCTCGGTCGCACCCTGCGGCAAAGGCTAAAGATTGACCCGCAGGCCGCCGATATCTACGGCCTATGGTGACGACGAGCGAATTCGACGGCGGGCGCCGGACGGTCTCGTTCGACCGTGTCGAACTCGGTGGGACGGACTTTCCTGAGCACCCGTTCGAGCTGTCGCAATCGATCGACCTGACGGGCGACGGGCTGCCCACCGTCACCTGGATCTACGACAGCGTGGCCGACGTCGTGACCTGGTCCTCCCCCCTGGAGGAGCTCTTCGGGTTCCCCGTCGGGATCCGCGGGTTCTCGGTGGTCCAGGGCTCGCCCGACGACGAACCGGACGTCTCCAGGCCTCCGGCCGACTTCGGCGATCCGGCGGACATCGGCGACGACCTGCTCGCCCCGATCCTCCAGCCGATCCGGGACGGCATGCCGCCCGCCGAGTTCGACCTCCACTACACGGTGACGTGCCCCGACGGGACCACCCGGGTGGCGGTCATCCGCGCGTCCCCTCTCCCCGACCGGCGGGACCGGACCACCTCCATCCTCTACAGCGGCGTGGTCATCGACGTCACCGCCCAGCAGCGGTACGAGTCCGAGCTGAGCGACCTGGTCGACCGCTACCGCCTGCTGACCGAGGTGACCCCCGACGTCGTGATCGTCCACCAGGACGGACTCCTCGTCTACGGCAACCGGGCCGCGCTCAAGCTCTTCAACGTGGACTCCATGTGGGACCACTACGGCGAGCCGGTCACCGACTGGGTCCACCCCGACGACATCAACGGCATGATCGAGCGCCTGGGTCGCCTGACCGAGCCCGGCCAGTTCTTCGAGCACGGCGAGGTCCGCGCCATCGGCCCCGACGGCACCATGACCTACATGGAGCTCACCAGCATCCGCACCACATGGGGCGGCAAGGCCGCCTACCAGGCCATCCTCCGCGACGTGTCGGAGCGGCGGGCCGCCGAGGCCGCCGCCCGGTACCGGGCGAGCCTGGTGGCCCACGTCTCGGACGCCATCATCGGTATCGACGCCGACGGCCGCATCGAGAGCTGGAACGAGGCCGCCCAGGTCATCTACGGATGGACGGAGGAGGAGGTGTCCGGGCACTCCATCGGCTCGGTGGTGTCCGCCAACCGCACCGACAGCGCGTCCCTGGTCGAGCGGGGCCAGCGCTGCCACCGCCGCAAGGACGGCTCCACCGTCGACGTGCTGGTGTCGATCGACCCGCTCGTCGACGACGACACCCTCCCCTCCGGCTGGGTGGTCGTGATCACGGAGCTCACCGACGCACGTCAGGCCGAGGCCGGGCGCCGCGCCGCGGAGGAGCGCTACGAGGCCGTCGTCGCGGCGCTGAGCGAGGGCATCATCCTCTTCGACGACGCCGGTCGGATGAGCGCCCACAACCAGGCCGCCGAGTCCATCCTCGGGGAGCGCCTCGAGCAGGGCGACGGACACCGCCTCTTCACCGGGTCGTCCATCGCCACCTCGGCGGAGGGGTTCCCGCTGACGCCGACCATGTTCCCGCACGTCAAGACCTTGTCCACCGGCGAGTCCGAGGACGGCGTCATCATCGGTGTCACCGACGAGCGCGGCAAGCGCCAGTGGCTGTCGATGAGCTCCCGGCTCCTGT
>CAZULR010000264.1:0-4180 GCA_964621235.1 uncultured Acidimicrobiaceae bacterium | reverse complement strand
CCGGGGCTGGTGAGCGACATCCGGTCTGCTGGGGAGAGCACACCATTCTACCAGCTGTGGCGGGGGCCCCCGGCGGGCCCCGGGGTACCGCCTCGGCACCGGTGGGCGCGGCGGTGGGCGCGGGCCGCTACTGGTAGCGCTCGAAGATGCTGGCCTCGGCCAGCCGGGCCAGGCCTTCCTTCACCGAGGTGGCCCGGGCCTGGCCGACACCCTCGACCTTCTCGAGTTCGGCGATCGACGCCCGCATGATGTGCTGGAGATTCTCGAATCGGTCCACGACCCGTTCGATGATCACGTCGGACAGGCGGGGCAGGTGGTGGAGCAGCCGGTAGCCCCGGGGCTCGATCCCCGACTCGGTGTCGTTGAGCGCGGCGGGCAGCCGCAGGATCGCCGCGATCCTGGTGGGGCTGCGCAGCTCGTCGGAGGTGAGGTCGGCCAACTGCTGGACGACCCACTCCTCGAACGCCGGACGGTCGGCGGCCTCGTCACGGGTCATGACGGCGTAGTCCCGGATCACCAGGTCGAGCGCCCGGGCCACGCCGTCGGAGAGCTCCGCGGACTGCAGGCTGACCAGCCGCCCGTCCTCGCCCAGTTCGACCAGGTAGCCGTCGACCTCCTCGCCGATCCGCAGGACCATCTCGGCGGTCTGGATGACGTGGACGACGTCCCCGACCGACACCGTGTCCTCCACCTCGAGGATCGAGAGGTTCCCGAGGGCCACGTCGAACCGGCTGCGGAACCGTTGCATCGTGGCCAGCGCCTGGTCGGTGCGGTCGTGCAGCCAACCGGTGGGCTGCACCGTGTGCTTGAGGTCATTGCGGTACACGGCGATGACCGACATGGCGGCCGACACGGACAGGACGGGCACGTCGATGGACCGGGCCACCCGCTCGGCGGTCCGGTGGCGGGTGCCCGTCTCGGTGGTCGGGATCGACGGGTCCGGCATCAGGTGGACGTTGGCCCGGGCGATCCGGGAGGCATCGGCGGCGAGGATGATGGCGCCGTCCATCTTCGCCAGCTCCGAGAGCCGCTGGGGGCTGAATTCGGCGTCGAGCAGGAAGCCGCCCGAGCAGATCGACAGGACGTCGGGACCGTCACCGACCACCACCAGGCCACCCCGCTTGGCGCGCAGGATGCGGTCGAGCCCGTCCCGCAGCGGTCGGCCCGGGGCCACCATCGCCAGGGCATCGCTCATGGCCGCGTTCTGGCGTGTGGTCACCCCGGAATCGTACCCGGCGTCGTGCGCGCGCACCGTGGCGCCCGGGTCACCCTCCCGGTGCGTCGAGGCAGCCGAAGCGGCCCACCGCCTCGGCCACGGTGTCGGCCCGGATGAGCTCGACCCCCGGAGGCCCCGCCGGAGCCGAGGCCGGCACCACGACCCGGCCGAAGCCGAGGCGCTCCGCCTCCTCGAGCCGGCGCGGCAGGTTGGTGACCTGACGCACCTCGCCGGACAGGCCGACCTCCCCCACCGCGGCCAGGTCGGCCGGCAGCGCCACCCCGGTCGACGCGGAGGCGACGGCGAGCGCCACGGCGAGGTCGGCGGCCGGCTCGGTGACGCGGATTCCGCCGGCTACCGACGCGAACACGTCGACGGCGTGCATGGGTAGCCCGGCGTGGCGGGCCAGGACGGCGAGGGTCATGACCAGGCGGCCGCCGTCGAGTCCGACCACGGACCGCTTCGGCTGGGCCTGGCCCATCGGAGCCACCAGGGCCTGGAGCTCGACCATGAGCGTCCGTCGACCCTGCAGCGCGGGCAGAACCACGCCACCGGGCACCCCGGTGAGCCGGTCGCCGAGCAGGAGGCGCCCGGGATCGTCGACGCGGTTCAGGCCCTGGTCGCCCATCTCGAACAGTCCAAGCTCCCCCGTCGGGCCGAACCGGTGCTTCACGGCCAGGAGGAGGCGCAGCGCGTGGTGCCGGTCGCCCTCGAAGCTGAGCACGGTGTCGACCATGTGCTCGAGCGCGCGCGGCCCCGCCAGCGAGCCGTCCTTGGTCACGTGCCCGACGAGCACGGTCGCCACCTGTTGGGCCTTGGCCAGGCCGACCAGCTGGTCGGCGCACTCGCGCACCTGGCCGATCGAGCCGGGGACCCCCGTCGCCCGGCGCTCGCCGGGGGTGGCCGGCCCGACCGCCACCGCCTGGATGGAGTCGATGACCACCAGCTCGGGCTGGGACTCGACGACGGCATTGATGACCTGGCCCACGTCGGTCGCCGAAAGGATCAGCAGCCCGGGGGGCACGGCCCCCAGCCGCTCGGCGCGCAGGCGGACCTGGTGCGCCGACTCCTCGGCCGACACCAGCAGGACCCGCTGACCCGAGGCGGCGCGGGCGGCGAGCACCTGGAGCAGCAGGGTGGACTTGCCGATGCCCGGCTCCCCTCCGAGCAGGGTGACCGAGCCCGGCACCAGGCCACCGGAGAGCACCCGATCGAACTCCTCCACGCCGGTCGGCACGGCCGCCGCCTCGGACACGTCCACCGACGACAGGGGCACGGGCAGGCCGGACAGGTCGAGCTCGTCGACGGCGCGCACCAGCGGGCCCAGGGCGGACTCCTCGACCAGGGTGTTCCACTCGCCGCAGGTGGGGCACCGCCCGGCCCAGCGTGCGGTCGTCGAGCCGCAGTCGATGCAGCGGTGGCGCTTGGCCGTCTTTGCCATGTCCCGATGGTACGGACCGGGTGTGCCATCCGGTGCGACCGTGCGACGGGCGGGCGCGCCCGCCACGCCGGGTCGGGGGGCCGTCCGGGATCGTGTTCCGGCCACGCGGCCCCGCAGGCACGCGCAACGCCCCTCCGGAGGGGGCCGGAGGGGCGGCGCAAGCCCGATCCCGGTCCAGGGGGAGCGGACCGACCGAGCGCAGGGTCAGCTGCTGTCGACCGACAGGATCGGCAACCACTGCAACATCCCCGCCGGTCTCCATTGCACCGCGGATCACGTCGCCCCCGTCAGGGCCGAATGACCCATTCACCGGCGCGCACCGGGGGGTGCGGCCCTCGTGGCGCCGGCCGGACGCGGAGAGACCCCACCGAATCGATGGGGTCTCGTGTCCGCAGGCTGTTCCGGGTCGTGCCCGTCACCGACCGCTCAGTCGGCGGAGGAGTCGGCTCCGGCAAGCTCCATGGGCGGGGGCTCGATGCCCTCGATGGCCGTGAACGTGAGCTGCGAGTCCCCGACGACCAGAGGGGGCGCACCCTTCACGTCGTAGGCCTCGGCCATCTCGGCCGTGATGGTCTCGACGTCCACCACGATGGTCTGGCCGACGCGGAACTCCTTCCACAGGATCCGCTCCGAGAGCGGGTCCTCCACCATCTGCTGGATGGCACGCCGCAACGGGCGGGCCCCCAGCTGAGGGTCGTAGCCCTTGTCGGCCAGCAGCGTCTTCGCCTCGGGCGTGAGGGCCAGGCTGAGGCCCTGCAGCTCGAGCTGGTTGGACACCCGCTGGATCATGAGGTCGACGATCTCGATGACCTCGACCTTCGACAGCTCGTGGAAGACCACGACCTCGTCGATCCGGTTCAGGAACTCGGGACGGAAGTGCGCCTTCAGGGCCTCGTTGACCTTGGCCTTCATCCGCTCGTAGGTCACCGCACCCGAGTTCTGGGCGAAACCCACCGACGTCTTGCGGAGGTCGGCGGTGCCCAGGTTGGACGTCATGATCAGCACGGTGTTCTTGAAGTCGACGCTGCGGCCCTGGGCGTCGGTCAGGCGACCGTCCTCCAGGATCTGCAGCAACGTGTTGAACACGTCGGCGTGCGCCTTCTCCACCTCGTCGAAGAGGACCACCGAGAACGGCTTGCGCCGCACGGCCTCGGTCAACTGACCGCCCTCTTCGTACCCGACGTAGCCCGGAGGCGAGCCGACCAGGCGGCTCACCGTGTGCTTCTCCATGTACTCCGACATGTCGAGCTGGATCAGTGCGTCCTCGTCGTCGAACAGGAACTCGGCGAGCGTCTTGGCGAGCTCGGTCTTCCCCACGCCGGTCGGGCCGAGGAAGATGAACGATCCGCTGGGTCGCTTGGGGTCCTTGAGCCCGGCACGGGTGCGGCGGATCGAACGGGCCAGCGCGGCGATCGCCTGCTCCTGGCCGATCACCCGCTTGTGCAGTTCGTCCTCCATGCGGAGCAGACGGGCCGTCTCCTCCTCGGTGAGGCGGTAGACCGGGATGCCGGTCCAGTTGGCCA
>CAZULR010000263.1:0-4183 GCA_964621235.1 uncultured Acidimicrobiaceae bacterium | reverse complement strand
CCCCGGGCCGTGGCCGCCGAGATGGCCCACGCGCTGGGCCCGGACGCCGACGAGCTCTCCAGCCTGATCCACCGGCTCGACGCCGAGATGGTGAAGGCGGCCGAGGACCTCCGCTTCGAGGAGGCCGCCCTGATCCGGGACGAGGTGGCCGAGCTGCGGGCGCTCCTCGCCCGGGACCCGGTCGACGGCAGCCCGGTGCTGCCGGGGTCCACCGCCGATGTCGAGGCCCCGGCCCCGGCCTGACCCCGGCCAGCCCCGACCCCCGCACCGGTATCCTCACGCCATGGCCGATCGACTTGTGGTGCGCGGCGCGCGCGAGCACAACCTCCAGGACGTGTCGCTGGACCTGCCCCGTGACCAGCTGATCGTCTTCACCGGCCTGTCCGGGTCGGGCAAGTCGTCGCTGGCGTTCGACACCATCTACGCCGAGGGCCAGCGCCGGTACGTCGAGTCCCTCAGTGCCTACGCCCGCCAGTTCCTCGGCCAGATGGACAAGCCGGACGTGGACTTCATCGAGGGCCTGTCGCCGGCCATCTCGATCGACCAGAAGTCGGCGTCGCGCAACCCGCGCTCCACGGTCGGCACGGTCACCGAGGTCTACGACTACCTGCGCCTGCTCTACGCCCGGATCGGCAAGCCGCACTGCCCGGTCTGCGGACGGCCGGTGGCCCGCCAGAGCCCGCAGCAGATCGTCGACCGGATCCTGGCCATGGACGACGGCACCCGCTTCCTGGTCCTCGCCCCCGTGGTCCGGGGCCGCAAGGGCGAGTACAGCGGCCTGCTCGACGACCTGGCCAAGCAGGGCTTCGCCCGGGTCCGCGTCGACGGGTCGACCATCGAGCTGGCTGACCGGGAGCAGCTGGACCTCGCCCGCTACGAGAACCACACCATCGAGGTGGTCGTCGACCGCCTGATCCGCCGGGACGACATCCGCCGGCGCCTGACGGAGTCGCTCGAGACGGCCCTGGGCCTGGCCGAGGGCGTGGCGGAGATCGTGGTCGTCGACACGGACGGGACCGAGCAGGAGGCCATCACCTTCAGCCAGCACCTGGCCTGCACTCACTGCGGCATCAGCTTCGAGGACCCTTCGCCCCGCAATTTCTCCTTCAACTCGCCCTACGGGGCCTGCCCGGCATGCACCGGCCTCGGCACCAAGTACGAGGTCGACCCCGAGCTCGTCGTCCCCGACCCGTCGAAATCGCTGTCCGAGGGCGCCCTCGCCCCGTGGTCGGGTGCCCGCAGCCAGTACTTCGACCGGATGCAGTGGGCCGTCGCCGACCTCGGCGGGTTCTCGGTGGACACGCCGTGGGAGGACCTGTCCAAGGCCGACCAGGACCTCGTCCTGTACGGGACGGGGGACGAGCAGGTCCACCTCAAGTACCGCAACCGCTACGGGCGCCAGCGCTCGTTCCATTCGACCTACGAGGGCATCGTCAACTGGCTCGAGCGACGCCACACCGAGGCGGACTCCGACTTCCTCCGGGACAACTTGGAGGGTTACCTGCGCGAGGTGCCGTGCCCGGAGTGCGGCGGCAGCCGTCTGAAGCCGGAGTCGCTGGCCGTGACCGTCGGGGGCCTCAACATCCACGCCCTGTGCTCGCTGCCCATCGGGCGCGCCGTCGAGGCGGTGGGCTCGCTCGACCTGTCCGACCGCGACCACATGATCGCCGACCGGGTGTTCCGCGAGGTCCAGGAGCGGATGCAGTTCCTCCTCGACGTCGGCCTCGACTATCTGACACTGGCCCGGTCGGCCGCCACCCTCTCGGGTGGTGAGGCCCAGCGGATCCGCCTGGCCAGTCAGATCGGCAGTGGCCTGGTCGGTGTCCTGTACGTGCTCGACGAGCCGTCGATCGGACTCCACCAGCGCGACAACAAGCGCCTGATCGGCACACTCGAGCGGCTGCGCGACCTCGGCAACACGGTCATCGTGGTTGAGCACGATGAGGAGACCATCAAGGTGTCCGACCACGTGGTCGACGTCGGCCCGGGGGCGGGTGAGCACGGCGGCCGGATCGTCCACTCCGGACCGGTCGACGGGCCCGACGGGATCCTCAACAATCCCGACTCGATCACCGGCCAGTACCTCTCGGGGGTCAAGTCCATCCCGGTACCGCAGTTCCGGCGCCCGGGCACCGGCCAGCACCTCGTCGTCCATGGCGCCCGGGAGCACAACCTCCAGGACGTCTCGGTCGAGTTCCCGCTGGGCCAATTCGTGGCTGTCACCGGCGTGTCGGGGTCCGGCAAGTCCACCCTGGTCAACGACATCCTGCTGCGGTCGCTGGCCAAGCAGGTCCATCGGGCCAAGAGCCTGCCGGGACTGCACCGGACCATCACCGGCGTCGAACTGGTCGACAAGGTGGTGGACGTCGACCAGGCCCCCATCGGCCGCACCCCGCGGTCCAATCCGGCCACGTACACGGGGGTGTTCGACCACATCCGCAAATTGTTCAGCCAGACCAACGAGGCCAAGGTGCGCGGCTACCTGCCCGGGCGCTTCTCGTTCAACGTGAAGGGCGGTCGGTGCGAGTCCTGCTCGGGTGACGGGACCCTCCGCATCGAGATGCACTTCCTGCCCGACATCTACGTCCCCTGCGAGGTCTGCCACGGCGCCCGGTACAACCGGGACACTCTCGAGGTCACCTTCCGGGGCAAGACGATCGCCGACGTGCTCGACCTGTCGTGCGAGGAGGCGCTCGGGTTCTTCGCCGCCCAGCCGCCGATCGCCCGGCACCTCCAGACCCTCGTCGACGTCGGGCTCGGCTACATCCGACTGGGCCAGTCGGCGCCGACGCTCTCGGGCGGCGAGGCCCAGCGGGTCAAGCTGGCCGCCGAGCTCAGCCGGCGGTCCACCGGCACGACCCTCTACGTGCTCGACGAGCCCACCACCGGTCTGCACTTCGACGACGTGCGCAAGCTGCTCGACGTACTCAACCGGCTGGTCGACCAGGGCAACACGGTCATCGTGATCGAGCACAACCTTGACGTCATCAAGAGTGCCGACTGGATCATCGACATGGGGCCCGAGGGTGGCGACCGCGGTGGCACGGTGGTGGCCGAGGGCCCACCCGAGCAGGTGGCGGCCACTGCGGCCAGCTACACGGGCCAGGTGCTGGCCCCGATCCTGGGGGTCCTGCCCGGCATCAGCGTGGCGCCGGCTCCGTCGAACAACGGCACGGCACCGGCGAAGGCCGCCCGGAAGAGGACACCGGCCCGCAAGGCGGTCGCCGATCCGGCCACGAGGGCCGGGGCCACCAAGGTGGTGACCACGAAGTCCAACTCCAAGAAGGCGGCCACGAAGGCGTCACCGGCGAAGGCCCCGGCCAAAAAGATTCCGGCCAAAAAAGTTCCGGTAAAGGCGAAGGCTCGCAAGGCCGCGGCGGCCCGCTGACGCCCGGGTGGCCCGGACCTCGTCGGATAGTCGCCGCCGGCGCCGGTCAGACGGTGGCGAGCATCCGCTCCAGGGCCACGCGGGCCCAGGAGGCGGTGTCCTCGTCAACCACGATGCGGTTGCGCACTTCGCCGTCGACGAGCCCTTCGAGGACCCACGCCAGATGGGCGGCGTCGATCCGGAACATCGTCGAGCAGGGGCAGACCAGCGGGTCGAGGGAGACCACCGTCTTGTCCGGGGTCTCGTCGTCGAGGCGCTTCACCAGGTGGATCTCGGTGCCGACGCCGATGACCGAGCCGGCCGGGGCGTCAGCCACGGCCCGGATGATGTAGTCGGTGGACCCCACCTGGTCGGCGGCCTCCACCACGTCGTGGGAACACTCGGGGTGGACGAGCACGATGCCTCCGGGGTGCTCGGCCCGGAAGGCGTCGATGTGGGCCGGACGGAAGCGCTGGTGGACCGAGCAGTGGCCCTTCCACAGCAGCAGCGTCGCCGACTTCAGCGTGCCGTCGTCGAGACCGCCGGCGACCTGGCGGGGATTCCACACCGCCATGTCGTCGGCCCCGTAGCCCATCTGGAAGCCCGTGTTGCGGCCGAGGTGCTGATCGGGAAAGAACAGGACCTGGTCCCCACGGGTGTGCCCGTGGACGTCGGCGCCCAGGGCCCACGTCAGGACGGCGCGGGCGTTGGAGGAGGTGCACACCACGCCGCCGTTGCGGCCCACGAAGGCCTTCAGGGCTGCCGAGGAGTTCATGTAGGTGACCGGCACCACCCGCTCGATGTCGGTGACGGCGG
>CAZULR010000262.1:0-4195 GCA_964621235.1 uncultured Acidimicrobiaceae bacterium | reverse complement strand
GCAACATCAACTACACCAACGTCTGCACGTTCAAGTGCAAGTTCTGCGCCTTCTCCAAGGGGCCCCTGTCGCTCAACCTCCGCGGGACCCCCTACCTGCTCGAGCTCAGTGAGATCACGGACCGGGTCGCCGAGGCCGAGGCCATGGGCGCCACGGAGGTCTGCCTGCAGGGCGGCATCCACCCCAAGTTCGACGGCGGCTACTACCTCGAGGTCATCAAGGCCGTGCGCGAGGCGTCGGACACCATCCACATCCACGGGTTCACCGCCCTGGAGGTCACCGAGGGCGCCCGGCGGTCCGAGGTGACCCTGGCCGAGTATCTGGTCCTGCTGCGCGACGCCGGGCTGCGGACCCTGCCGGGCACGGCAGCCGAGATCCTCGACGACGAGGTCCGGGCCATCCTCTGCCCGGACAAGATCGACACCGAGCAGTGGCTGGAGGCGCACCGCGCCGCCCACTCCGTCGGCCTGAACTCCAACGTCACCATCATGTTCGGGGCCATCGAGCAGCCCCGCTCGTGGGCGCGCCACCTGGTGCGCACGCGCGAGCTACAGCTCGAGACCGGGGGGTTCACCGAGTTCGTGCCCCTGCCGTTCGTGCACATGGCCACGCCCCTCTACCTCCAGCGGCGATCCCGGCGGGGTCCCACCTTCCGGGAGACGCTCCTGATGCACGCCGTCGGGCGGATCGCCTACCGGGGAGTCATCGACAACATCCAGCTCAGCTGGGTGAAGCTCGGGGCCGCGGGGGCACGCCAGCTGCTCCGCGCCGGCGTCAACGACCTCGGCGGCACCCTCATCGACGAGAACATCTCCCGCGCCGCCGGCGCCAGCCACGGCCAGATGATGGACGCCGACGCCTTCCGGGCCATGGTCGCCCCCCTGGGCCGCACCCTGGCCCAGCGCACCACCCTGTACGGACGGGTCACCCACCCCGACGGTCAAGGGTCCGTGCTCGCCGGCGCCCACTGACGTGACGGGGTCCTCGTTCGAGGAGGGAGAACTCGAGGCCGCCATCGACGGCTCCGGGGCCGGCAGGGTGCCCGGGGTGCCGGACGGCTTCGAGGAGCTGCTGGCCACGGCCCGGACCCCCACCGAGCGCCGCCTCTACCGGTCGATGCTCGACACGGTGGCCAACCTCGCCCGGGCGGGCACCGACGTCATCGACCTCAAGGTGGCGGACACCGCACTCGCCGAGATGGCCGAGGCGTTCCGGGTGTTCCAACCGCTGCGCCGCCGCAAGAAGGTCACCATCTTCGGCTCGGCCCGCACCGAACCCGACCACCCCGCCTACCGTCAGGCCCGGGCGCTGGCGGCCACCATGGCCGGCGCGGGCTGGATGGTCGTGACCGGGGCCGGCCCGGGCATCATGGCCGCCGGCATGGAGGGTGCCGGCCGCGAGCAGTCCATCGGGGTCAACATCCGACTGCCCCACGAGCAGGGGGCCAACCGGTTCATCGCCCAGGACCCCAAGCTCGTCGAGATGCGCTACTTCTTCACCCGCAAGCTCATGCTGCTGAAGGAGTCGGACGGCTTCATCGTGCTGCCCGGGGGTTTCGGGACCCTGGACGAGGGCTTCGAGCTGCTGACCCTCCTCCAGACCGGCAAGGCCGAGCCGGCTCCGGTGGTGCTGCTCGACGTGCCGGGGGGGACCTACTGGGACGGCTGGAGCCGATTCCTCGCTGAGGAGGTGGAGCCGCGCGGGTTGGTGGCCCCGGACGACCGGGCCTTCTTCACCATCACCGACGACGTGGCGACGGCCAGTGCCGAGCTGCTCGCCTTCTACCGGAACTACCGGTCCTGCCGCTGGGTCGGGGACCTGCTCGTCCTCCGCATGGCCATCCACCCGGACCGGGCCCAGCTGGCCGACCTCAACCGCCGGTTCGCCGACATCGTGGCGTCGGGCGTCATCCGCAAGGTGGATCCGCTACCGCCGGAACGGGCCGACGACGACGTGGTCGACCTGCCACGGCTGGCGCTCCGGTTCGACAAGGTCCACTACGGACGCCTGCGTCAGCTCATCGACGCCGTCAACGCACTCGCCGACGGCTGAGCACCGGGCGGCGACGGTGGCCGTGGCGACCGTCGGGACGGACGTCCGGGGCCGACGACGGTGCCGCCGGCAGGGTCTCCCACGTGTCGGCGAACGACGACTCGGGGGGCGGGTCCTGGGACTCGACCCCGTGGTCACGCACCAGCGCCGTCGGATTGCCCTGGGAGAACCAGCGGGCCTCGTGGGTGCCGTAGGGGTCGATGCACCAGTTCTGTGCTCTTCCGGGTGTGAAATCCATGCCTGCAGTTTACCCTACGTTCACCTCACGTTCATGCATTTGTCGCTTTAGTCACCTTTTGGACACCCGGACGTGCCGCTATAACGCCTACAGATAGGGCCGATGTACCCTAGAGGTACAAGCCGAGCGCCGACGAGCCTTGTCCCATGGGACCTTTGCGGGTGGCGGACATCACGACGACAATCGACGGGCGCGACCACGGGTCGCAACCGCGGGGTCCCCTACCGCCAGCCGACCGGGCGGTGGTGGACGCCCTCCTCGACCCGTGGATCCTCCTCCACCCAGTCCGCGACGCCGAGGACCGGATCGTCGACTTCACGTACGTCGACCTGAACCGCAGAGCGGCCGACTTCGCCACCGCCAAGCGGATCAACCTACTCGGCAGCCGCCTTGGCGAGCGCCGCGCCGAGCTCCGCAGCGCCGGACTCATCGCCCGGTTGGCCGACGTCGTCGAGTCGGGGCTACCGCTGGTGCTGGACGAGCACCCCTACCCGGCCGGCCCGGGCGGCGGGTCCCCCCGGCGCTTCGACGTGCGGGCCTCCGTGGTCGGCGACGGGGTCGCCGTCACCTGGCGTGACGCCACCGAGCGCTACGAGCAGCACCGGCGTTTCGAGCTGCTGGTCGAGAACGTCGCCGACGTCGTACTCCTGGCGCGTGACGGCATCCTGGAGTGGGTGTCGCCGAACCTCCACGGACTGCTCGGCTGGGCTCCCGAGGAGGCCATTGGCCGCCTGGGCGACTTCCTCGTCCACCCGGGCGACCGGTCGCAGCTCCACCACGCCCGGTCCCAGTCCCGGGCCGGCCGACCGCAGACCTTGCGGATGCGCTACCTCCGCAAGGATGGTGGCTTCGTCTGGTGCGAGGTCCGGGCCCGGACCCTGCCCGAGTCGGACGGAGCGGGCGGTGTGGGTGTCGTCGTCAGCCTGCGGGACATCTCCAAGCGCGTCCTGGTCGAACAGGAGCGCGACGCGTCCGAGGTGCTCTACCGGCTGGTGGCCGAGAACGTGTCCGAGGTGGTGTACACCTCCGACGGAACGGGCCGGTTCACGTGGGTCTCCCCCTCGGTGGAGGCCGAACTGGGCTGGTCACCCGACGAACTGGTCGGGCGTGCCACTGCCGGCCTGCTGTTCGATCTCGAGCAGACCGACATGGCGGCGCTCCGCAGCGAGATCTTCGAGGGCGGCCGGCCGGTCCAGCTCGACCAGGTCCGGGTGCGGCGCCGTGACGGCGGTCACCGGTGGATGACCCTGGGTGCCCATGCCTCCGAGGGACCCGACGGGGTCCGACTGGCTGTCGTGTCGCTCCGGGACATCGAGGAGGAGCTGTCCGAGCGCCGGGCCACCGACACCCTGTCGGCGGGCAACGCCCTGGTGGCGCGGGCCGAGGACGAGCACACGCTGCTGCGTGACATGTGCCAGATCGCCGTGGACGAGGGTGGGTACCGACTCGCCTGGTACGGCCGAAGGTCACCCCTGCAGGTGGGCGGCGATGCCCGCATCGTGCCGGTCGCCAGCAGTGCCGAGCACGCCGGCTACCTCGACGGACTGGTGATCTCGACCGGCGGTGGCCCCTACAGTCTGGGTCCGACCGGCGTCGCCTCGCGCACCGGGCGCACGGCCGTCTCGGGCGATCTCACCATCGATCCGGACTGCTCGCCCTGGAGCGAGCGGGCGCTCGCCCGCGGCCTCCGCTCGCTGGCCAGCCTGCCCGTCTTCGTGGACGGTGAGCTCGACGGGGTCCTGGCGGTCTACGCCGGTGCGCCCGGCGCCTTCGACGACCACAGCCTGGCCTCCCTGGAGGACCTGACCTCGACCCTGGGCAACGGCATCGCCCGCCTGCGCGGCCGCACCGAGCTGCGGCGGGCCTTCGTCAACTCGATCGACCTGGTGGCGGCCGTCGTCGAGT
>CAZULR010000261.1:0-4195 GCA_964621235.1 uncultured Acidimicrobiaceae bacterium | reverse complement strand
AGGTCAGCCATTCGTCGGTCACGTAGACGATGGTCCACTGGGAATCGACGACATAAGCGAAATGACCGGCGTGGTTCAGTGCCCTCGCATACTGCGCCAGGAGCGGGTCGTCCGGGAGGGGGAGTGGATCGGGGCGTTCGATGGGGAGACCGTAGTCCCGACCGCCCTCGGCCTGCGTGCCTCAGCCTTCCAACGAAAACCGGTACACGTTGGTCGTCCGCAGCTCGAATCCCTTGCGCACGTACAGCCGGTTCGCCGACTCGCGGCTGGGACGTGAGGTGAGATCCACCGTCTTCGCTCCCGCTCCACCCGCCTTGGCGACCGCGGCGTCGACCAGGGCGTCACCGACGCCCTGGCCCCGTGCGCCGTCGTCCACCACGACGTCCTCGATCCAGGCCCGGACACCGGTGGGGATGCGGAAGACGGCCAGAGTCAGCGTCCCGACGATCCGACCGTCCTCGTCGCGCGCCACGAACAGCGTGTCCGCCTCCGATCCGACGATCTCCTCGAGCTCGGCCCGGCTCGTCGGCGACGACGAGGTGGAGAGCTGGGGGATGAGGGTGACGAATGCGTCCACCAGCTCGTCGGTCACCTCGCCGGCCTCCGAGACGGTCACGGCCGGGGACTGCTGCGCGTCGGTCACGGGCGCTGAGTGTAGCCAGGGCGCCGGTCGCCCCCACGGCGGGCTGAACCCCCAGGTGGGAGGATCAGACTTTGTCGGGGTCGCCCCGCCATACGGGGGAGCGCACCGAGTCGTAGAGCACCTCGATGGGCTCGCCCCGAAGCGCCGCGAACACGTGCTCGCCCCACCGCTCGGCCCCGGCCAGGGGGAAGGGGAGGTCGTCGAGGGGGAACCACCCGACATCGGCGCACTCCAGCGGGTGGGCCTTGAGCTCGCCCCCGACCGGGCGGCACTGGAACACGAGCGAATAGAGCGGTATGCGACTCATGCCCACCCGGAGGCCGTCGAGCACGGCGATCAGCCGGACCACCTCGACCTCGATCCCGGTCTCCTCGAGGACCTCCTTGACCACCACCTCGGGCGCCGAGTAGCCGACGTCGGCCCACCCGGTGGGGTAGAGCCAGATGCCCGAGTCGGCCCGTTGCACCAGCAGGATCTCCCCCGCGTCGTTCCCCACAGCGGCGCCGACGGCCACCTTCGGGGTCACGTAGCCGGGGACTCCTTTGCCCACCGACTCGAGCCAGTCGTGGACGACCCCGTCGACGTCCACCGCCCCTTCGTTCCCGTCGATGGCGGCGCGGATGTCGGCCGCGACGTGCAGGACCTCCTCGAAGCGCTCCTGCTCGTAGAGTGACTCCGTGAAGCCCAGGCCCGTCCGGGCGATGCCGGCCAGCGCCTCGCTCCAGCGCAGTAGCTGCTTGAGGGTGGGGGCGCCCTCGTCGGGCGTGTCGGCGGAGGAGGTGGGTCCCACGGGAACGACGCTACCCCACCGACCCCTCCGGTCGTCCCGCTTCGGGCAGAATGGGGCGTGGCCGTTCTCGACGACTGTCGTCATTACATCATGCAGACCACCTCTCGCGAGGAGAAGCTCGAGAAGTGCCGCATGGGCGCGAACGAGCATCTGCCGTTCGCCTGCCCGGAGGGCTGCCTGTTCTACGAGCCCCGCAAGGTGTCCGGTGCGGGCTGGACGGTGCGGAACCCGGACGACCCGATCGGCTGAGCGGACGGGCCACGACCGCCCGTCAGGAGGGGCCGGCCACCGGGGTCAACGACGGGACGCCACGCACGTCCGCGGCCATGCCGGTCAGCTCTCGACGATGTCGCCGAGGAGGTCCACCTGGACGCCCTCGGACCGCAGCCAGGCCAGCGCCTCGTCGACCACGCCGGCATCGCCGTCCAACTCGCAGAGGATCCAGCCACCCTGCTCTCCGACGTCGGCCTTGCGGATGTTGGGGATCACCGCGAAGCGCTCGGTCATCCGTGCGATGACCGGCTCGCGAACGAGTTCCTCGGGGAACGTCAGCCGGACGCGGACTCCGATCATGATGCCTCCTCCGCTGCGCGATGGGCGCCGCCGCCGAGTGCGTCGTTCAGGTTGCCGGACCGGAAGCCGTCCAGGTCGAGTGTCACGTAGCGGTAGCCGGCGTCGTGCACCGCGGACCGGACGGCGTCCCGGCGGGCGACCACCTCGCCCAGGTCGGCCTCGGGGACCTCGATCCGTGCGGTGTCACCGTAGTGGCGCACCCGTAGCTGACGGAACCCCAGCGACCGCAGCCCGGACTCCGCCCGGGCCACCGAGTCGAGCGTCGTGAAGGTCACCTTCGTACCGTACGGCACGCGTGAGGCCAGACAGGCCGCGGCGGGCTTGTCCCAGGTGCGCAGTCCCAGCCGACGCGACCACTCCCGGACGTCCGCCTTGGTGAACCCGGCGGTCACCAGGGGGAACACGGCACCCCGCTCAGCCGCGGCGGCCTGGCCCGGGCGGTGGTCGGACAGATCGTCGAGGTTCACCCCCAGCGCCACGGTGGCACCCGGGCCCGCAGCTCCGACGACGGGATCGAGGGCCTCCATGAGGGATGCCTTGCAGTAGTAGCAGCGGCTGCCGTCGTTGGCCCGATAGGACGGGTCGGCCAGCTCGTCGGTCGCCACCTCGCGGTACCGCAGGCCCCACTCGGTGGCGAGGGACCGGCAGTCGGCCAATTCCTCCGGGGCGAGGGACGGGGACACGGCGGTCACGCACAGCACGTGGTCCGAGCCGAGGGTGTCGGTGGCCACCCAGGCGAGGAAGGCCGAGTCGGCACCCCCGCTGAAGGCGACGACGACGTCGCCCAGCGCGGCCAACGTGGTGCGCAGCGTGTCGAGGTCGCCCGGCGCGGAACCGACGACGGGTGCGGCACCGTCGTCCCGGCGGCGTCGGACGGGGTCGGCCACCGCCGCGGCAGTGGGCGGTGCCGTCATGTCCCGGGGACGACCTGGGCGAGGACCTCCTCGACCGGAGCCACGATGCCGGTCAGGAATGGACCGAACTCGGCGAACCGCGCCGATCCCTCGTCGAAGCGCATGGTGTACACGCACTCCTTGAGATCGTCCGGGTGGGTCCCGAAGAGCGTCACGCCCCACTCCCAGTCGTCGATGCCGGTCGAGCCGGTGATCACCTGCACGATGCGGCCGGCGAACTTCCGTCCGGCGGCTCCGTGGCCGTACATGAGCTCCTTGCGCTCGTCGAAGGGGAGCGTGAACCAGTTGCCCCCCTCGACGTCGCTGCGGCGCTTCGACATCGGGTAGAAGCAGAACGCCGTCTTCCCCTCCGGGGGGAGCTGCGGGTAGAGGCGGACCTGCTTCATGTCGTCGGGGACCCCGGCGGCGTACTCGGACACCTCGGTCAGCGAAACGTAGGAGTCGACGACCACGAGGCCGGCGGCCTGCAGGTCGGACTGGAGCCGACGGAGTCGCCACAGGTCGGGTCCGAGGGCCATCACGCCGAGGTCGGCCTTGTGGCCCAGCATGGCGACCGTCACGACCTGGACGTCTTCGGCCTGGGCATCCTTGACGGCCTGGACGACGGCCTCGGAGTCGCAACGCGGCCCGGCGTCGGGGGACGGGGCGTCGGCGAGCTTGCAGAAGAGGTGGAGCACACCCCAGCCGACGGTGGGAGCAAGGGGTTCGGTCACGCCCCCAGTGTAGGGAAACGAACGGAGGGCGCCCCCTCGGGGCGCCCTCCGTTCGTACAGCTGGTCCGTGGGGTGACCTAGAAGTCGTCCATGCCCCCGGGCATCGCCGAGCCGCCCTCTTCGGGCTTGTCCACGATGACGGCCTCGGTGGTGAGGAACAGGGCGGCGATGGACGCGGCGTTCTGCAGGGCCGACCGGGTCACCTTGACGGCGTCGATCACGCCCTCCTTGAAGAGGTCGACGTACTCACCGGTGGCGGCGTTGAGGCCCTCCGTGGGCTTCTTGAGGTTGCGCACCTTGTCGACGATGACGCCACCCTCGAGGCCGGCGTTCACGGCGATCTGCTTCAGGGGCTCCTCGACGGCCCGGGCCACGATGCGCGCACCGGTGGCCTCGTCGCCCTCGAGCTTGTCGGCGGCATCGAGCACGGCGGCCTGCGAGCGGAGCAGGGCCACCCCACCGCCGGGGACCACGCCCTCCTCGATGGCGGCCTTGGTCGTCGAGACTGCGTCCTCGATGCGGTGCTTCTTCTCCTTGAGCTCCACCTCGGTGGCGGCGCCGA
>CAZULR010000260.1:0-4205 GCA_964621235.1 uncultured Acidimicrobiaceae bacterium | reverse complement strand
TGGAGTCGACCTTGTCGAGGAGGTCCTCGATCGGCGGGTCCATCAGGGTGGTGGGATTCTGGGCCATAGCGATCCTTACGACACGTAGGGGGCGGGTACCGCCGGGCCTAGGAGGCGCCCGAGCGACGAAGTTCCAGTATAGAGGCCACATCGGCGGTGGCCCGCGCGATGGTGTCGTTGACGACCACGTGGTGGGCGATCCGGCGCCCCTCGCGCTCCTCGGCCGCCCCCTCGGCCAGGCGTAGGGCCACGTGCGCCTCGTCGTCGCCCCGGCCCCGTAGGCGGTCCGCCTGGACGTCCGACGACGGCGGCAGGAGGAGGATCAGGGTGGCGTCGGGGCGGAGGTCGGCGACCTGGCGGGCACCCTGCAGGTCGATCTCGAGCAGGACGTCGCGGTCGTCGTCGAGGTCGGGCACCGGCGTGCCGTAGAGGTTGCCGATGAACTCGGCCCACTCGAAGAAGCCGCCGGCCGCGGCGTGGGCCTCGAACGTCGGTCGGTCGACGAAGACGTAGGCGTCCGCCGGCTCGCCGGCCCGGCGCGCCCTCGTCGTCCACGAGCGGCTCAGCCACAGGCGAGGATCCGCCTCGACCAGTCGGGCGGCAATGGTCCCCTTGCCGGCCCCGCCGGGGCCGAACAGGACGAAGATGCGGGACCGGTCGGCGGGCCCGGGGCCCACCGGATCGGTTCCGCTCAGCGGGCGGTCTCCCGGAGGAGCGCCTCACGCTGGTTCGAGCCGAGGCCCTGGAGCCGACGGCTCTCCGAGATCCCGACGGTCTCCATGAGTCGGCGGGCCTTGACCTTGCCGAGGCCCGGCAGCGACTCGAGCACCGAGAGGACCTTCATCTTGCCGACGGTCTCGTTGCCGTCGGCCATCGTGAGGAGCTCCCCGAGGTCGATCGAGCCGAGCTTCAGCTTCTCCTTCACCTCGGCCCGCTCGCGGCGGACCTTGGCGGCCTTGGCCAGTGCGGCCTGGCGCTGTTCGGGCGTGAGTGCAGGCGGTTGCGGCATGGCGGGAACGATAGCGCCTCGACGGCACGCGGTCATCCGAAGTGCGTCCGGGGGCCCCAGCGGTGATCGCGACACCTCCGACGTGGTCGATACTGGGGGCGTGCCGGTGATGGATCTCAACGCGGACCTGGCCGAGGGAGACGTCTTCACAGCCGCCGACCTGGCGCTCCTCGACCACGTGACGAGCGCCAGCCTCGCCTGCGGCTTCCACGCCGGCTCCCGCCCGGTGATGCGGTCGGCCGCCGCGGCCTGCGTGGCCCGTGGCGTGGCCATCGGCGCCCATGTCTCCTACCGGGACCGCGAGGGGTTCGGCCGGCGCCCGCTCGTCGTCTCCCCCGAGCAGTTGGTCGCCGACCTCGTCGAGCAGTGGGAGACCCTCGTCGACGAAGTGGCCGCCGTCGGGGGGACCGTGTCCTACGTCAAGCCCCACGGAGCGCTCTACAACGTCGTGGCCGTCGACCTGGACGTGGCCGACGTCGTCGTCCGGGCGCTGGCAACCCGGTGCCGCGTGCTGGTCGGGCTGCCGGACGGGGCCCACACCGTCCCGGCCTCCGACGCCGGGGTGGCGCTCGTGCCCGAGGGATTCTGCGACCGCGGCTACGACGCGCACGGACTCCTCGTGCCGCGCGGCGCGGCCGGCGCCCTCGTGGACGACCCGGAGGTCGTCGCCCGCCAGGCCCGGTCGCTGGCCGTCGACGGTGGCCTGCACGCGGTCGACGGCACCTGGGTGGCCCTGGACGTGCGGACGCTCTGCATCCACGGCGACCGTCCGGGCGCCGAGCACCGGGCCCGGTCGGTCCGCCGGACGCTGGAGTCGGCCGGCGTCGAACTGCGCGCCTTCACCCCTCCGGGCGGCGGGACGGGGTGAGCGGAGCGGCGTCCGGCGAGGTGGCGGCACACCATCGGTCACCGGGTCGGGTGGTCCCGCTCGGTGACCGCGCCGTCCTGGTGGAGGTGCGCGACGTGGCGGCCGCGCACGCACTGGCCGCGCGCCTCGAGGTCCTGGTGTCCGACGGTGGGGCGCCGGGGTCGGTCGACGACGTGGTCGTCGGATTCGCCAGCGTCCTCGTCGCGCTCGACCCGGACCCCGGACGGGCCGATGCCG
Organism: uncultured Acidimicrobiaceae bacterium; assembly: GCA_964621235.1. Classification (GTDB taxonomy): domain Bacteria; phylum Actinomycetota; class Acidimicrobiia; order Acidimicrobiales; family RAAP-2; genus Bog-756. The sequence goes on along the minus strand of CAZULR010000260.1, from coordinate 2,091 downwards.
GCACCGTCGCCGCCTGGCTGGTCGAGGTGACCGCGGCGCCCTCGACCGCCGCCCCGCCGGACGCGGCCCGCGAGCACGTCCTGCCCGTGGTGTTCGACGGCGACGACCTCGCCGATGTGGCCACGGCGGTGGGCATGGACCCCGACGACGTGGTCGCACTCGTGGTCGGCGCCACGCTCGACGTGGCCTTCGTGGGGTTCGCCCCCGGCTTCCCCTACCTGACCGGCCTGCCCCCCGAGCTCGCCGCACTCCCCCGGCGGGCCACACCCCGGACCTCGGTGCCGGCCGGCTCGGTGGCCGTCGCCGGCGGATTCGCCGCCGTCTACCCGCGCGCCACCCCGGGTGGCTGGCACCTGCTCGGTCGGACGACCGAGGTCCTGTTCGATCCCGAGGTGCCACCGCACTCCCGGGTGGCGCCCGGCGACCGCGTCCGGTTCGTCATCGCCGACGGCGTGGGGGACGGTGCCGCAGTCGCCGCCCCTCCGTCCGGCGGCCGCCGCCTCCTCACCGCCGACGGGCCGTGCCTCGAGGTGCTCGACCCGGGGCTCGCCACCACCGTCCAGGACGGTGGCCGACGCGGCACGGCCCACCTCGGGGTCCCGGTCGCCGGTGCGGCCGACCCCCGGTCGTCCGCGCTCGCCAACCTGCTCCTCGGCAACGACCCCGGGGCCGCCGTCCTCGAGTGCACGGTGGTCGGGCCGACGCTCCACATGGTCGGCGACGGGCACCTGGCCGTCGTCGGCCCGGGTCGGGTCGAGGTGTCGGTCGACGGGCACCCGGCCCCCGACGGTGCCGTCCTGCCGGTGGCGGACGGTCAGATCGTCCGCATCGGTCGCGTGGACGGCGGCCTCCGGGCCTACGTCGGCGTGGCCGGGGGCATCGCCACGCCCCGGCTCCTCGGATCACGTTCCAGCGACGTCCTGACCGGTCTCGGTCCGGGACCACTGCGCCCCGGCGACCGGCTGGCCCGCGGCACGCCCGGACGGGTACGGGGCCACCTCGACCGGCCGCACCCGCCCCCGGGGCCGACGGTGCTGCGGGTCGTGCCCGGACCCCACGGCGACGTCGAGGGCCTGGTGGAGGGCGCCTGGCAGGTGGGCACCGACTCGGACCGCATCGGCGTCCGGCTCGTGGCCGTGGACGGTGTCGGGGTGGACGGTGGGCCGGCACGGCCGTCGATGCCGATGGTGACCGGTGCCGTCCAGGTGCCGCCGGACGGTCGCCCGATCGTCCTCCTGCCCGACCACGCCACCGTCGGCGGTTATCCGGTGGTCGCCTGCGTGGCCTCGGTGGACCTCCCGCGGCTCGGACAGCTGGCCCCCGGCGCGCGGGTGGCCTTCACCGCCGTCCACCTCGCGACGGCGGTCGACCTCGCCCGACGGGACCACGTCGTCACCGCCGCCCGGGTCTCCGGGTGGTTCCCCACCCGGGCCGGCACCTAGCGCCCCCGTCACCCGGATCGTCGGGGCGGGGAGGGCACCTTGGACCACCACGGGCCCGGCCACCGACCGCCGGTCGTCTGCGGCGTGGCACGATGGGGAGACGAGGTCGGGTGCCCGCGCGCCGCGACAGACCGCGACCATGGAGGTCCAGCACGTGAGCGACACCGGTGACCAGCAGGACGACGAGATCTTCCAGCCTCGTGACGACGGCCAGCTGCACTTCGAGAAGGGCACCGAGGCGTGGGCCTTCCCCGTCACCGCCCCCGAGAACGCCACGCCGCTCGAGGAGGACGAGCCCGAGGGCACGGTGCCCCCGAGTCCGCTGTGGGCCATGAAGGAGCGGGCCCACGGCGGCATCCACCTCTTCGGCCACCCGGCCCGGATCCGGGCGTGCGCCGGATCGGGCGACGCCGCCGTCTACGCCATCGATGACGGGCCGCACCACTGCATGATCGGACGGCGGGTCGGGGCGACCACCGACGGCTGCATCTACAGCCTCGTCGGCCGGGTGGACCTCGGGACGTGGCAGGACCTCGAGCGGGGCGCCATCGATGGCCGGGCCGCGTTCGGCGCCGCCCACGAGCTCGGCCTCAGCGGCACGATCGAGTCCGAGGGGGTGTCCAACGTGTTCGACGTCGACTGGTACGAC
>CAZULR010000259.1:0-4220 GCA_964621235.1 uncultured Acidimicrobiaceae bacterium | reverse complement strand
TCACGGGCTCGTCGCGGACGGTCGCCACCCACCGGAACTTCTGGGCGGCGATGTGTCCGGGGGCGATGGGTCCGATGGGGGAGTCGATCGGTGCCGTGGCCACGGCGACCTCGTGGGACACCTGCAGGTCGGGGTCGAGCCGGAACCCGAGGGCGTGGCCGACCATGCGGATCGACTGGCCGAATCCGTCGCCCAGGATGGCCGGCATCATCGACGCCTCGGCCTCCTCGGGCGTCTTGCCGAAGAGCATGATGTCGCCCACCACCCCGGGCGCGTCATAGGTCCGGATGTCGCTGAACTCCTCGGCACGCACGTGGGTGATCGACTGCGACAGGGCCGATACCATCAGCGGGAACCGCTCGGTGATTCCGCCCGGGTGGATCCCCGTGCCGTGGACCGACGAGCCGCCCGCCGCGCAGGCCGCCTCGATGGCCGACTCGTCCCGCCCGAGCGGGAAGAACCAGTTGAGCGGGGTCACGACGTTCGCGCCGGAGGCCAGGATGCGGGCCACCACCGACGGGTCGGCCATGATCGGCGAGTACACGACGCAGTCGGCCCCGAGCGACAGCAGTGCCTCGACGTCGTCCGTGGCCGACACCCCGATCGGGCCGATGCCGCACAACTCGCCGACGTCGACGCCGACCTTGTCGGCACTGTGCACCCAGCACCCGACCAGTTCGAGCTCGGGGTGGGCGACGATGCCGGCCACCGCCGCCCGCCCGACCCCACCGGTCGCCCACTGGATCACCCTGATGGCCATCGTCGTCCCCCTCCGTGCACCCCGGTGCCCATGCACCGGCGGCCCGAGCGTACGACGGGTGAGCCGCGGTGTGGCGAACGCCTGGCCACGTGCTCCGTGGTGGATTGACCACGTTGCGTGTCAACAGGTGCCTCTGGCCGTCCCGGTGCATGCTCGCGCCCTCGTCAAGCGGATGCCTCGCGGGTAGTGTTGGCGTGTCGAAGGTCCGCGGTCCGACCGGGGCGCACGGGGGTCACCCCGCTGCTGCACCGGGCACCGCGGCGGGTGCGCCACCACCGGACGGTGGGGCGCACAGGTCTGAAGGGGCTCCGCGATGAACGACTGGCTAGAAGCCATGAAGCAGTGGACCCAGTGGCTGATGGGTGACGGTCCGCTGCCCGAGGGCCGCTCGAGGGTCATGCTGGCCGGCACCGTCGCCGCAGCCGCCGTGGTGGCGGTCGGAGTGCCTGCGGCGATCCCGTCCAGCCCGTCGGCCAACGCCACCCCGACCGGTGATGCACAGACCTCGGGTGGGACCGACTCCGCAACGGTCGCGTCGACGACGGCGACGACGTCACCCGTGTTCTCGTCCGGCACCCCCACGACCACGAGCGCCGCCGCGTCGGGCACCGTCGTACGTCACCACCGGAAGGGGAAGAAGGCGAAGCAGCATCGCCACACCGCCCGGGCGGGCGCCGACTCCACCACGACCACCGTGGCGTCATCCAACGGGTCGCCGACCACCGTGGTCGCCCATCCGTCCGGAACACCCGTCACTCCGCTGGCGCCGGCGGCATCGGCCGTTCCGGACCCATCGGCCGCGCCGGCCGCACTGGCGCCCACCGATCCGGTCAACAGCCTGGTGCCCGTGACGCCGCCCCCGGCCCCCCTCGCCACCGGGGCGGCGGCACTGATCGACTCGGCGCTCGTCACGTGGAAGCCTCCGGCGGGCAGTTCGGCGACCGGCTACGACATCTTCGTGGGTACCGCCCCGGGACTCGAGTCCGCCCGTCCGCTCAATGGGCCCACCCCCGTGGTGGGCACCTCGTACCTGGCTACCGGGCTGACGCCCGGCCGGACGTACTACTTCACGATCCGCGGCCGGGTGTCCGGCGCGTCGTCGGTGCCCTCCAACGAGGTGTCGACCATCCCCTTCTTCCCCTTCGTGCCGGTCGGTCAACTGAGCGGCCCGGTCATCTCGATTGCGTCGACCGCTGACGGAACCGGCTACTGGCTGGCCACCGCATCCGGGGCGCTGTCGGTCCACGGCTCGGCCACCGACCTCGGGTCCGCGGCGTCATTCCCGCTGGCTGCGCCGATCGTGCAGGTCGTGGACGATCCTGCGGGCAACGGCTACTGGGAGGTCGCCGCCGACGGCGGCGTCTTCGCGTTCGGCGCCGCCCGATTCCAGGGCGCGGCCTCGACCCTCCCGCTCAATTCGCCGGTGGTGGGCCTCGCCCCGACCGCTGACGGCAACGGCTACTGGGAGGTCGCCGCCGACGGCGGCGTGTTCGCCTTCGGCGACGCCGGCTTCCACGGCTCGCTCGGTGGCAGCGCCCAGGCATCGCCGACCGTGGGCATCACGGCGGACCGGGCGACGGGCGGCTACTGGCTCGTCGCCGCCGACGGAATCGTCACCGCGTTCGACGCACCGACCCTCGGCCCCGTGCCCGGCGACCTTCCCGCCGGCCCGGTGGTCGGCATCTCCTCCACCGCCGACGGCCGGGGGGTGTGGGAAGCGACGCGCGGAGGTGACGTCTACGCCTTCGGCGACGCCACGTTCCACGGCCCGGCCGGAACGGTGCAGCCGGCCGCCCCGATCGAGGGGATGACCCCCGACGCCCCGTCGGGCGGCTACTGGCTGGTGGGCGCCGACGGCGGCGTGTACGCCTTCGGCGCCGCCTTCTACGGCGCCGGCTGACCACCTGCCCCTTCCGGCCGGCATCGCCACTGGCCGTGGCTGACCAGCGTGGTCGGAACCCCGGTCGGGTGGTTGCTAGCGTCGACCGCGATGCGGGCATGACCGACCACCAGGAGACCGAGCACGAGTTCGCCGACCCCGAGGCGCCCGGCCGCTCGGACTCGACGCCGACGCTCGCCACGGCCGAGCAGCGCATGGCGCTCATGGTCCGCAACTTCGACGATCCCTCGCAGGAGTGGCGACGGTTGTGCGCCGAGGTGTTCGGTACCTTCTTCCTGGTCCTGGTGGCCGCCGGTGGTCCCATGATCGGCCACTCCATCCCGGGGTCGGTGGGACGCGCCGCCGCGGTGGTGGCGCCCGGCCTCATGGTGATGGCCGTCATCCTCTTCATGGGGAAGGTGTCCGGCGCCCATCTCAACCCCGTGGTCACGCTCGCCTTCTCCCTCCGGAGCGACTTCCCCTGGCGGCGGGTGCCGGCGTATGTCGTCGCCCAGGTGGCCGGCGCGCTCATCGCAGCCTGGTTCCTGCAGGCCGTCGTCGGCGTTTCGGCCCACTACGGCTCCAACTACCCGGCCGTGGGCCATTCCGCCGGGTCCGCCTTCCTGATGGAGGCGGTGCTGACCCTCGGCCTGGTGAGTGTGATCCTGGGCACGGCCTCGGGTGCCCAGCAGGTCGGACTGTTCGGGGCACTCGGGGTGGGCGGGTACATCGCGCTCGCCGGACTGTGGGCCAGTCCCATCTCCGGGGCCTCGATGAACCCGGTGCGGACCTTCGGGCCCGACATCGTGTCGGTGGACTTCACCTCCTGGTGGGTCTACCTCGCCGGTCCGCTGCTCGGGGCGGTGCTGGCCGTCGGCATGGCGTTCCTGCTCCGGGGCCCGGGGGGCGGCACCACCGGATCACTGGCTGCCCAGGGGATCATCAATCCTCGCATCACCCGGCCGGGCAAGGCCTGAACGACCCGATCCACCAGATCCTCCCGACGGAGCCGGGCGACCGTCCGGCTCGAACGTCCCCCCGGGTCACGCCGGGGCAGTGGGGGCCACCCCGGAACGGCCGGTCGTCAGCCCCCGACGAGCTTGCCCAGCACGGCGGCGTGCCAGGTGGACCGGCCCTTGCGGTCCTCGGCGCGATCCGCCGTTCCGGCCAGTCGGAGGCCGGCGTTGATGCCGACGTAGCGAAGCGGCTCGGGCTCCCAACGCGGCGAGCGGTGGTTCACCCACGGCAACGCGGTCAGGTCGGTGGACTCACCGCGGATCAGGTCGCACAGGGTGCGGCCGGCCAGATTCGTGGTCGACAGTCCGTCACCCACGTAGCCGCCGGCCCAGGCCACGCGCGTGGATCGGTCCATCCCGACCGACGAGAACCAGTCCCTCGAGATGCCGAGCGGGCCTCCCCATGCATGGGTGATCCTGGCGTCGGTCAGCGCGGGGAACAGCTCGACCAACGTCCGGCGCAGCGCCTCGTGCACCCCGGCGTCGCGGTCGTACTCCGGCCGGATGGCCGAGCCGAAGTGGTAGGGCGCGCCGCGCCCACCGAAGGCCATGCGGCCGTCCTCGG
>CAZULR010000258.1:0-4223 GCA_964621235.1 uncultured Acidimicrobiaceae bacterium | reverse complement strand
GCCGGTCCAGAACCCGAGGAGGAACGTGGCGCCAGGCCGGAAGGACGGCAGTCGAGGGCTGAGCGGACTGCGCGGCGAGAGCCAGGAGGTCGTCACCCTCGTCGTCGACTACATCAAGCAGGAGACCCTCGAGCCGGTCAAGGGGCTCGGTCGCTACATCGTGTTCGGCGTCGCCGGCTCGGTGGCCCTCTCGATCGGCCTCGCCGTGCTGGCGGTCGGCTTCCTGCGCCTCCTGCAGGGCGAGACCGGCAGCACCTTCACGGGCAACCTGTCGTGGATCCCCTACGTGATCTGCGCCGTCCTCGTCGTCGCCATCGCCGCGGTCGCCGTCCGGGCCGTGAGCCGGGGCCAGACCCCCGACCCCAAGTCCGACAAGGAGCAGGTATGAGCCCGGCCGAGCAGAAGATCACCCGTGACCAGATCGAGGCCAAGCTGCGTGAGGTGACCGGCGGTGTGTCCGACGAGGTCGAGGGTGCCAAGTCCCAGGCCCTGGCCATCGGCCTCGGTGTGGTCGTGGTGACCGTGGCGGTGGTCTTCCTGATCGGGCGCCGCATGGGCCGGAAACGGTCGACGATCGTCGAAGTCCGCCGGATCTGAGCTGATGGAGACCATCCTCCGCTACTTCCAGGTGCGCTCGTTCGGCCGCGGCATGGCCGGTCGCAACACCGCGTGGTTCGTCGTCGCCGCCGCACTGTGGATGCTGCTGCGCGCCAGACGGAGTGAGGACGTCGTCTACCGGACGAAGCTGCAGCCGGGCGAGCGCCTCTTCATCCGGGCGGGGCCGTCGGACCCGTCGTCGAGCTCCGGCTCCTGACCGCCGTGGACCCCGCAGGGGGAGACCGGGCCGGGACCGACCCGGTCGACACCGCCGCTCCCGAGGACCGGAGCCTCCTCCGGGCCGGTGAGAAGGTGCTGCTGGTCGACGCCAAGAAGCGCCGGTACCTGCTGACGCTGCGCATGGATGCCGCGTTCCACACCCACGTGGGCATCGTGGCCCACAACGACCTCATCGGCGCCCATGAGGGGGCGACCGTCTTCGGCAGCACCGGACGACGGTTCCTCGTGGTGCGGCCCACATTGGCCGAGATGGTGCTGAAGATGCCGCGTGGCGCACAGGTCATCTACCCGAAGGACCTGGCCGCCATCCTCATGGAGGCGGACATCGCCCCCGGCGTGCGCGTCCTCGAAGCCGGGGTCGGTTCCGGCGCGCTGTCCATGGCCCTGCTCCGGGCCGGAGCGTCGGTGGTGGGCTACGAGCTGCGCGAGGACTTCGCCAACCGGGCGCACAACAACGTGGTCGCCATGGTCGGCGAGGGCGCCGACTACCGGGTCGAACTGCGGGACGTCTACGAGGGAATCGGTGAGCGGGGCCTCGACCGCATCGTCCTCGACCTCCCGGAGCCGTGGCGGGTGATCCAGCACGCCGAGGTGTCCCTGCGGTCCGGCGGGATCATCTGCGCCTACCTGCCGACGATCAACCAGACCGCCCAGTTCCGCCACGCGCTGGACGAGAGCGACTTCGGCATGCCCGTCACGCTGGAGGTGCTGCACCGCACCTGGCACGTGGAGGACCGCTCGGTCCGTCCGGACCACCGGATGGTCGGGCACACGGGGTTCCTCACCACGGCACGGCTGCTGCGTCCCGAGGCGCTCGGCAGCCGACCGGGCGGCCCGGTCGGGTGGACGCCCGCCCCGACCGCCGTGCCGGCACCACCGGTCGCCGGCGACCCCGGTGTGCCCGACCGGGAGGTGGCCGACGCGGGCACGGGCGACGACCGGAACGTGGGCGACGCTCCGCCGGACGACGGTGTCGACGGGGGAGGCGGCGGCGACCCGGTCGAACGGCGATGGCCGGAAGGTGACGGTCTCGGCTAGCAAGGAGGGCGTGAGCCCCGTCGAGCCGTTCGCCAGCCTGCAGTGGCCGACCGACATCATCGACCGCGACGCCAAGCAGGCCCTGGCGTCGGCGGCGTCCGAGCGGGTGGTCGCCGCGCTGGCGGCGACGACGCAGCGGGCCCCGCGCCTGGGCCTGGGGTCCGGCTCGACCTCGTTCCTGACACTGCTGACCCTGGCCGGGGTGCGTCGGGACCTTCCCTCGGACGTGGTCCTCGTGGCCACCAGCTACGAGATGGAGTGGTACGCCGCCGCCGCCGGGTTCCCCGTGGCCGACCTCGGGGCGGCCACCCTGGTCGTGGCCTTCGACGGTGCCGACCAGGTGGACCCGACCGGGGCCCTCGTCAAGGGCCGGGGCGGGGCGATGCACCGGGAGCGTGCCGTGCTGGCGGCCGCCGATCTCGAGCTGATCGTGGCCGATGCCACCAAACGCGTGCCGCACCTGGGTGGGTGCCCCCTGCCGCTGGTCCTGCGACCGCCGGGCATCTTCGCGTGTGTCGACGCGATCGAGGCCATCGGGGCGGGGCCGGTCGTACTGCGGGTCGGCACGGGCAAGGACGGGCCCGTGCTGACCGAGTCGGGCGGGATCCTGGCCGACCTGCTGGTGCCGGGCGACCGGGCGGTGACCGGCGCGCTCGTCGAGTCGATTCGGGCCGTCGACGGCGTCATGGACATCGGGTACTTCCCGCCGAGTGGGAAGCGTCAGTTCGTCGGAGGGTGACCCGGTCGGGCGGTGACTAGCTCTGCTCGATGAAGATGCACTCGCCCGGGCACTCCTCGGAGGCCTCGACCACGGCGTCCTCGAGGTCGGTGGGCACGGCGGCCATTCCGGCGGAGCCCCCCGGCTCGTTCCTCACGTCGGACCCCTCCTTGACGTAGGCGAGGCCGTCGTCGAGCAGCGTGAACACCGCGGGCGCGATCTCCTCGCAGAGGCCGTCTCCCGTGCAGAGATCTTGGTCGATCCAGACCTTCATCAGCTGTGACTCTCCTAGGTGTCTCTCGGCTCGAACGCGTGGCACCCGGCGACCCGGCTTGCGCGGTCGACGGGAGGGGTCCCGCCCCCGCAGGGGTGCCGGGCCCGTTGGACGTCCATGCTATCCGCTACACGGGGCACATCGGCAGACGGTCGCCACGGCGACGGGGTCGATCCGGACCGCGTACCGCGGACCCGGCGCGCCGTCCCGGGAGGGCTGGAATCCCGGGCCTGCCGGTGTAGGGTCGGAAACGAGGCCCCCTTTGCACGGATGAGGTGATTGCGACGGTTGATTTCGACGATGCCGACGGTCAGCGCCGGGCGGCGGACGAAGAGGACCTGGAGACCCTCCGGGCCCGGGCTCTGACGGCGGAGGAAGAGGTCACGGTACTGCGCCGTCGGCTGCAGGAGAGCCCACGCCGCGTCCAGACCCTCGAGGAGAAGCTGCTCGAGACCAAGGGGCAGCTGGCCCAGGCCGTGTCCCAGAACGAGAAGCTGACGTTCACCCTCCAGACGGCCAAGGAGCACGTCGCCAACCTCCGCGACGAGGTGGAGAAGCTGACGCAGCCGCCGTCGGCGTACGGCACCTACCTCGGCGCCAACGACGACGGCACGGTCGACGTGTTCTCCGGCGGACGCAAGATGCGCGTCTCGCTCCACCCGGACATCGAGCCGGACGGCCTGCGGCGGGGCGACGAGGTCGTACTCAACGAGTCCCTCAACGTCATCCTGGCCCGCCAGGGCGAGGGCCAGGGCGAAGTGGTGGTCCTGAAGGAACTCCTCGACGACGGGCGGCGCGCCCTGGTGTACGGCCGCGCCGACGAGGAACGGGTGGCGGACCTGTCCGACGCCCTGATCGGCGTGAAGCTGCGGGCCGGCGACACCGTGCTGATGGAGTCGCGGACCGGCCTCCTGATCGAGAAGCTCGAGCGTCCCGAGGTCGAGGAGCTCGTCCTGGAGGAGGTCCCCGACGTCACCTATGCCGACGTGGGCGGTCTGGACGACCAGATCGAGGCGATCACCGACGCCGTCGAGCTGCCGTACCTGTACCGGGAGCTCTACGCCGAGCACAAGCTCCCGGCCCCGAAGGGCATCCTGCTCTACGGGCCCCCGGGCTGCGGCAAGACGCTCATCGCCAAGGCCGTGGCCAACTCGCTGGCCAAGAAGGTCGCCGAGGTCACAGGCAACACCAACACCCGCAGCTACTTCCTCAACATCAAGGGCCCCGAGCTGCTCAACAAGTACGTCGGCGAGACGGAGCGCCAGATCCGCCTGGTCTTCCAACGTGCCCGCGAGAAGTCAGAGGAGGGCGTGCCGGTCATCGTCTTCTTCGACGAGATGGACTCGCTGTTCCGCA
>CAZULR010000257.1:0-4226 GCA_964621235.1 uncultured Acidimicrobiaceae bacterium | reverse complement strand
CGGCGGGCAGCGCCTCCAGCAGGCGGGTGAACTGGTCGATGGGCTCGTCGTCGGTTACGTAGACGGCCACGTGCTGCGCGCCGACGTCTCGGTACTCGGCAATCCGCGCCGCCACCTCCTGCGCGGTGCCGGCCACCAGATGGCGCTCGAACGCCTTGGGCGGCAGTCCGTAGAGGGAGCCCATCCAACCGGTGCCCCGGGCCACGCCCCGGTCGTGATCGGCGTCGAGCGAGACGAAGAGGACCATGGCCGGGGTGACGGCCTCCGGGGGACGACCGACGGCGTCGACCTCCTTGGCCAGCCGCTCGACGGCGTCGCCGTACTGGTCGACGCTCAGGAAGAGCGGCATCCAGCCGTCGGCCCGTTGGGCCGCGCGCCGCAGCGCGGCCTCCGAGGAGCCGCCGACCCATACGGGGACGGGGTCGGGGGCGGGCAGCTGCAGGTAGCGGTGGGTGGGGTCGGACGAGCCGGTGTCGCCGTGGGTGGCGCCGTGGCCGGTGCGCCACGAGCGGTGGAGCTCACCGATCGCCGTGTCGAGATCGTGGCCGCGTGAGTGGTACGCCGCGCCGACCTGCTCGTACTCGCCGGGATGGCTGCCCACGCCCACGCCGAGGATCAGCCGGCCACGGCTGAGGGTCTGGAGGGTGGCCGCCTGTTTGGCCACCGCCACCGCCCGGCGGAGCGGGAGCTGGATCACGCAGGTGCCGAGGGCTGCCCGCTCGGTGACCGTGGCGGCCACGGTCAGGACGACGAGGCACTCGAGGCACGGGCCGTGCCAGAACAGGTGGTCGCACGCCCAGAGGGCGTCGGCGCCGGCCTCCTCGGCCCTCCGGCACAGGTCGGCCAGCTCGGCCAGGGGGTCGGTGTCGCCCCGGTCCCCGTCGACCGGCTCGGCCCAACCCGGCACGGAGTGCTGTACGAACGTCGGGAGGATCAGGCCGATGGGCCCGAGGGTGGCAGTGGGTCGTACCGGGGGCACACCGCATGGTACCCCCGCGCCCCCTTCGTCAGGGTCGATCGCAGCGACCCGCCCGCTGCCGCCCACGGTCCCGGCCGGCGCCCGTCGGGCGTTCCCACCGCTCCGATGTCCGACGCCGGGTGCCGGCACGGCAGAATGGGGGGGCGGATCACGCCATCCGCCTGTGCCGGCCCTCGGGCCCGGTGGAAGGACGACACTGTGGACATCGAACCGAGCGACGACACGACAGCGACCGGCACCGACGGCGCACCCGCTGCGCTGACCGACGAGGAGCGCGGTGAGCGGCTGGCCGCGCTGACGTCGATCATCGAGCTCATGCGTCCCGCCGTGCAGGCGGACGGTGGTGACCTCGCCCTCATCAGTGCCGACGTCGTGACCGGCGTCGTCGAGGTGCAGCTCCAGGGTGCGTGCAGCTCGTGCGCTGTCAGCTCGTCCACGCTCCAGGGCGGCGTCGAGCGGATCCTGCGCCAGCGGCTGGAGTGGGTCACCGAGGTGGTCGGCGGGGTCGACGACTCGGTGGACCCGTTCGTCAGCGAGTCGATGGGGCGCGGCGGCTACGTGCCCAGCTTCTAGCGCGCGCCGCTGACCGGCGGCGTGCCGCCGCGCCGGGGCGGCCCCCCGGCCCGGGTCGGTGCCGTACGATCAGGCGGTCGTGGTTCCCCCTACCGACCAGGCCCCGTCCGCAGAGGCGCCCTCCCCCGATGCCCCGTCTCCGGATGCCCCGTCTCCGGATGCCCCGTCCCGCCCCGAGGAAGACCGCCGGAGGGGCCGGGGCGCCCACGTCGCCGCGCCACGTCCGGTCCCGTCGGGGCCCTGGCTCACCACCCTGGCCTTCGTCGTGGTGTCGGCGCCCTTCGTCTATGCCGCGCTGCGCCTGGCGACCGCACCGTCGGCCCACCTGACCCTCCCTGACGACCTCGCCCTGATCGACCTCCACGTCCGGCGCGCACTGACGTGGAAGCAGCAGCTCGGGGTGTTCGACCACAACAACTGGAACCACCCCGGCCCCACCTACTTCTACCTCGTGTCCCTCGCCTACCGGGCCCTCGGGTCGGGCGCCCGCTCCCTGTTCGTCGGCGCCACGGTCCTCAACGGACTGGCCGCCGCCGCCTGCGTCGGCGTAGTGCGGCGCCGCTCGACCCCGACCCGGGCGCTGTGGGCGGCCGTGTGGATCGCCGCCCTGGCCGCCGTGCTCGCCGCCGCCGGCCCCTCGGCGACCACCTACTCGGAGAGCGTCCTCGGCGCCCTGGTCAGCCCGTGGAACCCGATGGTGGTGCTCTTCCCCCTGCTCCTCCTCCTCCTGTTGTGCGCCGGGGCCGTCGACCGGTCCGGGACGTCCCTGGTCGGGGCCCTCCTGGTCGCCTCGTACGTGGTCCAGACCGACATCTCCACCACGCCGCTCGCCGTGGCCCTGGTGGGAGGGGCCGCCGTCACGTGGGCCGCCACCGCGGTCCTGGACCGTCGGCGCCGGCCGGCCCCGGCGGACCGGGCGGCCGCCCCGAAGGAGCCGGGCCGCACGGCCGATGGCCGCCGGGCGGCCCTCCTGTCCGTGGTCGGCCTCGTCGTGCTCGTCGCGATGTGGGTGCCACCCCTGGTCCAGCAGTTCACCGGGCATCCCGGCAACCTGACCCTCATCGTCCGGTTCTTCGGCGCGTCCCACCCCGGGCAGTCGCTGGCCGGATCCCTGTGGTCCGTGGCCGCCGCGTCCGCCGTGCTCGTCGTCGGGCCGTCCGAGGTGATGACCTCGATCCTGGGCGGCGCCCCGGCCCACGCCGGACTGGCCGTCGCCGTGGCGATCGCCACGCTGGTCGTCTCCGTGGTGGTCGTCTCCCTGGGGGCCCGCACCCGTAACCGGTTCGCCGTCGGGACGGGCGCGCTGACCCTGCTCGGCATGGTCGCCGCCGTCGTCGCGGTGGCCCACGTGGTCGGGTTCATCTTCGGCTACCTGGTGATCTGGGCGGTCGTGCTGCCGGTGGCCGCCCTCGTCGGCCTCGGCACCGTCCCGGTGCCGGTCGGGTGGACCGGGGCGCCGCGGGTCCGGGCGACGACCGCTGTCCGGGTGGTGCTGTGCGCCGCGGCGCTCGCCGTCGCGGTGGTGGCCGGCGTGCGCGTGGCCGCCATCCCGCCGTTGGCGCGTGCCGGTGATCCCCGGGTGGCCCGCCTGGCGGCGCTCGTCGCCCCGCATCTCGTCCCGGGTGGTCGGGTGGCCGTGGGCGATGCCGGCGCGGGCACGGCCGACACGCAGCTCATCGACACCGAGGAGTTCATCGGACTGGTCAACCAGCTCGACCGCGAGGGGCTCCAGCCCCGGGTGAACGCGTTCTGGAAGGCCCAGTTCGGTCCCGGCTACCTCACCGACGGCACCGAGTCGCGGGTGGTCGGACTGTCGACGTGGACCCCGGCCTCGCCGTCGTCGAGCGGCTACGTCGGACGGGTGGGCGACATGGCGGTCACCGTGACCGGACGAACAGGCGCCGCCGCCCCGGTCACCGGCTGACGGCGACTCAGCCCGGCCGGGTCGTGGCGATGGTGGTCGTCCCCGAGGCGGCGGCCCGGCGGGCGGCCCCGAGCGAAGCCGAGCGGGTGAGCAGCCACGGCGCGACCAGCTTGGCCCCGGCCGGGGTGACGTGAATCCCGTCGGCGAACCGCACCACGACTCCGTCGATGGTGCTGGTGAAGTGGCCACCGGGGTCGAGCCTCGCCCCGAGCTCGGCCACCACCACCCGGCCGTGCGAGGCCGCGGCCACCTGTCGGAGCAGCGCGTTGTAGCGGTCGACCCGAGCCGGGGCGTCCTCCGGCCACGGCTGGCCGTCGGCCTGCTCGACCTGCTGGTAGTAGGGGGCGGTCAGCAGCACCACGGTGGCCCCCGTCGACCCGAGGACCGTCGTCGCCCGCGCGAGCGCCGCCCGTTCGCGGTCGTCGACGCCGGTGGTGCCGATGTGCTGCCAGCTGTCGCCGATGCGCTGGTCCCGGACCTCGTACTCGCCGTCGGCGACCAGGACGACATCGGGGTGGAAGGCGTCCACGTCGGCCTGCCAGCGAGCCAGCTGGGTGTCGCACGGGACGGGCACGTGACCACCGCGGTAGCCGACGTCACCGTCGACCACCGTCCCGTGGAAGCTCGTCGTGTACGTGAGCAGCCCGCAGCCGAACACCCCGTCGCCCGCGTACAGGACGTCGTACTTCGCCGACTCCGGTCCCAGCCCGAAGCCCAGGAAGCTGGCCTCGGAGTCGCCGACCAGCAGCA
>CAZULR010000256.1:0-4237 GCA_964621235.1 uncultured Acidimicrobiaceae bacterium | reverse complement strand
AGGAGGACACCATGGGAATGCTCGACGGCAAGGTCGCCATCGTCACCGGCGCAGGTCGGGGAATCGGCCGTGAGGAGGCCCTCCTGCTGGCGTCCGAGGGCGCGAAGGTCATCGTCAACGACGTCGGCGCCTCCCTGCAGGGCGAGGGCGGCGACAAGCACCCGGCCGAGGAGGTCGTCGACCTGATCAAGGCCGGCGGCAGCGACGCCGCCGTCAACGCCTCGGACGTCAGCTCGTGGGAGGGCGCCAAGGCCCTCGTGGACCAGGCCGTGGACACGTTCGGCCAGCTCGACATCCTGGTGAACAACGCCGGCATCCTCCGGGACAAGATGTGTTTCAACATGGACGAGTCGGACTGGGACGACGTGATCCGGGTGCACCTGAAAGGTCACTTCGCACCTGCCCACCACGCCGCCGTCTACTGGCGGGGCCGGGCCAAGGCCGGCGAGGACGTTAGCGGCCGCATCATCAACACCTCGTCGGAGGCCGGGCTGTTCGGCAACGCCGGTCAGGCCAACTACTCCGCGGCCAAGGCCGGCATCGCCTCGATGACCTGGGTCCTCGCCCGCGAGCTCGGGCGCTATGGCATCACCAGCAACTCGATCAGCCCCCGGGCCCGTACCCGCATGACCGAGAACATCTTCGGGGAGATGGCCAAGGCCGACGACGGGTTCGACAAGTTCGACCCCCGCAACGTGGCCCAGCTGGTGACGTTCCTCGCCACCGACGAGGCCGCCGACATCAGCGGTCAGAACTTCATCGTCTACGGCGGCGACATCTGGGCCATGGGCGGCTTCCACCCGGTCGGCGAGCTCCACCGCGAGTCGATGTGGACCCCCGCCGAGCTCGCCGCGGCGAAGGGCGAGCTCTTCAAGGACATCTCGTCCGGCGTCCCTCCCTTCAGCCTGGCCTAGACGTCCCGTCGACGCCTGTCGACCTCGAGGCCACTCGACCTGGTGCTCGAGCACCAGGACCCGGGCGAGCGCCGGCATACGCTGCTCACCCCCCGGCAGCGTGCCCCCCGACTGGGTGCGGCGGTCCCCCGGCCGAGGGCAGGTCTGCCTGCACCCCCGGGCCGTCGCGGGCCACGGTGACGCCCCGAGGTCCTCCGGGCCGGTCCGGCCCGGGTCTCTCAGGCGCGGCTCGGAACCTCCGCGGTGGCCTCGCCGACCACCTTCTCCTCGCCCGCGGCATTGTGGAGTCGCACATCGAGGTCGAGCAGGTGGGCGTCGCCGTCGGTGCGCTTGCCCGTGACCACGATCTTCGAGCGGAGTTCCTCGTCGGGCCACGTCTGGCGGGCGAACCGTACGGTGAACCGCTTGACGTTGCCCACGCCCACCCAGTGGGTGATGGCCGTCCCGAGCAGGCCCATCGAGAACATGCCGTGGCCGAAGACGCTCGGCTGGCCGGCCGCCGTCGCCTTGACCTCGTCGTGGTGCATCGGGTTGAAGTCCCCGGATGCCCCGGCGTACGCCACCAGATCCGTGCGGGTGAGCACGTGGGTCAGCTCCGGGGCCGCGTCGCCCTCGGCCACGTCCTCGAAGTACAGCGCTGCATCAGCCATGTCCCACTCCCTCCTCCTCGGCCCGACGCCGGGCCTCGCGCGGCCACCACCGGGCACCCCGGTCGTGGTCGATCAGTCTCCCATTGCCCCGCCACGCTGTGCCACGGCAGCCGTCGCTGCGGGTCCCCCGTCCGGGCCCGCGGTGCACGAATCCCGCACCGCCCGCCGGGCGTCCCGTCGGGTCGGTGCGTCCACCCGTCCGGTCGTCCACGGGCGGCGGTTCCCCGCTCCCGGTCGGACGCGCGGAGCGGCGGTCCGTCATCGGGCCGGCTCCGGGTCCCGGGGCAGGCCGAGCAGGCGCTCACCGATCACGTTGCGCTGGACCTCGCTCGTCCCGCCGGCGATGGTCATGCACTTCGACTGGAGCACCATGTACGCCGAGAATGCCGCGTCCCCGTCGAAGACCGCGCCCTCGGGCCCGCAGATGTCGAGGCCGAATTCGTGGACCCGCTGGTCGAACTCGGCACCGACCAGCTTGCGGACACTCGACTCCGGGCCGGGCTGCAGGCCCCCCACGGACCGCAGGGTCGCCCGCATCCCGAGCTGGGCGAGGGACTGGGCCTCGGTGAGGAGCCGACCGAGCCGGTCGAGGGTCACCGGATCCTGCAGATCGGGCCGGGCGGCGATGCGCCCGAGCACGCCTTCGAGCGCGCCGCCGAAGGCCGAGTCGGACGAGAGCGACACGCGCTCATTGGCCAACGTCGTCCGGGCGAGCTTCCACCCACCGTCGACCTCGCCGACGACGCACTCGTCGGGCACGAAGCAGTCGTCGAAGAAGACCTCGTTGAACAGCGCGGCGCCGGTGATCTCGCGCAGGGGGCGGATCTCGATGCCGGCGGAGCGCATGTCGACGAGGAAGTACGTGATCCCCCGGTGCTTCGGCACGTCCGGGTTCGTCCGGGCCAGGCAGATGCCCCAGTGGGCCTTGGCCGCCACGGACGTCCACACCTTCTGCCCCGTCAACGACCACCCGCCGTCGACCCTGGTGGCCCGCGTCGTCAGCGAGGCCAGGTCCGACCCGGCGCCGGGCTCGCTGAAGAGCTGACACCAGATGAGGTCGCCCCGCATTGTCGGTCCCACGAACCGCTCGGTCTGCTCGGCGGTGCCGTGGGCGATGATGGTGGGAAGCGCCCAGGCGGCCACCGCGAAGTTGGGCCGCTTGATCCCGGCCTCGGCGAGGGCCTGGTCGATGACGAGTTGCTCGACGGCTCCGGCGTCACGTCCCCAGGGGGACGGCCAGTGGGGGGCGAGCAGGCCGGCCTCGGCCAGGGCGCGCTGGCGTCCGGCATCGTCCCCGATGGCCAGCACCCCGGCCAGCAATCCGTCGATCTCGGCCCGCAGTGACTCGGCCCCGGGGGGCAGTTCGACCGTGAGGCGGCGACGCCAGCCGGCGAGGGCCAGCCGCGCCGACTCGGCCCGCAGCGGCGCCGTGCCGCCGATCAGCTGGCGGAGGGTCGTAGCTCGGCGCAGGTGGATGTGGGCGTCGTGCTCCCAGGTGAAGCCCATCCCCCCGAGCACCTGGATGGCGGCCTTCGCGGCCTCCACGTAGCCGTCGAGGACCAGCGCCGCGGCCAGGTGCACGGCCAGGCTGGCCTGGTCGGTCTCCTCGCCGGACGGGGTCCCGCCCTCGGACTCGAGGACCTGGGCGGCGTCCCAGGTCGCGGCCACGCCCTGCTCGACCGACACCAGCATGTCGGCCACACGGTGCTTGACGCCCTGGAACTGGCCGATGGGCCGGCCGAACTGCTCACGCGTGCGGGCGTGTTCGGCGGCCGTGTCGACGCACCACCGGGCGCCGCCGACCGCTTCGGCCGACAGCACGACGAGGGCCAGGTCCCGCACGGTGCCCGTGCCCGCGTCGAGGGTGCGGTCGGCCCCCAACTCAGCGTCGTCCAGCGTCCACGACGCCACCGGTCGGGTCGGGTCGAAGCTCTTGAGCTGGGCGACCCCGGTGGTGTCGGACCGCTCCAGCATCACCCACCGGACGGCGTTGCCCACGGCCACCGGGGCGAGCACGTGGGTGACGACCGCGCCGTGCACGAGGGGCCGGAGCGTGCCGGACACACGGAGCGAGCCGTCCGGCCCGGGCTCGCCGACCAGGCCGGTGGGCGCCACCGGCGAGCCGTCGTGCGTGGCCACCGGGAAGGCGAGCGACGCGGTCACGGTTCCGTCGACCAGGCCGGGCAGGAGCGCCTTGGCCAACACCCCGCCGCCGGCGGACGCCACGACGGCGGCAACGACCATCGAGGTGTCCCAGGGGCCCACGGCGGCGGCCCGGCCCAGCTCCTCAGCCACCACGGCCAGCTCGACGATGCCGGCTCCCTGCCCGCCGAACTCGTCCGGAACATGGATGCCCAGCAGTCCCTGCGCGGCGAGGTCGTCCCAGTAGGGCGGCACGGCGTCGGCGTCGGCGTCGAGCGCCACCCGCACGGCCGCCGCCACGTCACGGGATTCCGCCCAACCCTGCACGGCGCCGCGCAGCTCCTCGTGCTCCTCCCGGATCCCGATGGCCATCGGCTCAGGCTCCGAAGAGGTGCAGCAGGTGGTCGATCGAGAAGACCAACCATGACTCGGTGAACAGTGCGACGACGGCGGCGAGGATCATCATCAGGTTCTGGCCCTGCTCGGCCCAGTCGCTGATCATCAGCACGAAGTAGAGGAGGTTGAGGAGGA
>CAZULR010000255.1:0-4284 GCA_964621235.1 uncultured Acidimicrobiaceae bacterium | reverse complement strand
CCAGGGTCCGGGTGTAGCGGGCGTCGGTCGCCCCGACGGTCAGGAACGGCACGTTGGTCGCGCCGGGGTAGAAGATGCGGCTGACCCGCTGCAGGGCGTCCCACAGCGGGGTGTCGATGGGGGAGGTGGAGGCGGGCTCCTCGGCGTGGAAGGCGACCTCGACGGAGCCGGACAGGTCGCCGAGTACGTCGTCGAGCATGGCCCGCACCTCCCCGGTCTCCCACCCGGGCAGGGACCGGATGTCGACGGACAGCTCCACCCGGTCGGGGATGACGTTGAGCTTGGTGCCGCCGTGGAGGATGGTCGGGGCCATGGTGGTGTGGGTGCAGGCGTGGGCCTGGCGGGCCAGGCCGAGGAGCGGCAGTTCGTCGCAGAAGGCGTCGATGCGGTCGGGGTCGAGGAGCGGCTCGCTCAGCTCCGGGGGGAACCCGAGGCCGTCGATGAACCGCACCCAGGCCTCGTGGAGCTCGGCCTGCGGCCGGTACTCGTCGATGCGGCGCACCACCTCGGCCGCCTTGACGAGCGCATTGTCGGTGCGCAGGGGCTGACTGGCGTGCCCCGGGGTGCCCGTCACGGTCAGGACGCACCAGTAGACGCCTTTCTCCCCCACGATCACGGGCAGCCGCGGCAGCCCGTCGACGCCGTTCATCGGGAAGCCGCCCGACTCGGTGATGACGTAGTCGCTGCGGACGTCGTCGGGATGGTTGGCGCACAGCCACCGGGCCCCGTACGTCGACAGCGCCTCCTCGTCGGCCACGGCGATGTAGGTCAGGTCGCCCTTCGGGCGGAAGCCGTCGAGGGCCAGGTGGCGGAAGGCCGTGGCCATGGTGGTGGTCAGGTTGAGCATGTCGATGGCGCCACGGCCCCAGACCTCGCCGTCGATGAGCTCGCCGCCGTAGGGGTCGTGGGCCCAGTCCGCGGGCGTGGCCGGCACGACGTCGGTGTGGCCGAGCAGGGTGAGCGACGGCGCCGTCGGGTCGGAGCCGGACAGGCGGGCCACCAGCGACTTGCGGCCCGGTGCGGGCTCATAGGTCTCCATCAGCGCACCGGTGTCCTCGAGATAGCCCAGGAGGAGCTCGGCACTGCGCGCCTCCTGGCCCGAGTCCGGGGTGCCGTCGTTGACGCAGCCGTTGCGGATCAGGTGCTGGAGGAGGTCGGTGGCCTCGTCGGCCCGTTGGATGTCGGTGGTCACGGGGGCGATCCTACGACGCCGGCACCCGTGCGTCCCGGGCGCCGGAGGCGGGTTCGATCGACGGTTCCACGGTCCTGAACTGGGGGCATGGTCGGTGGGGGGTCGGGCAGGTGGTTGACTGTGGAGACCTATGGAATCCGAACTACCGGCTCGCCGGCGCATCGTCGTCGACGGGTCCAATCTTGCAACCGAGGGTCGCACCCTACCGAGCCTGGCCCAGTTGAACGAGGCGATCGAGACCTTCCTCGAGGAACACAAGGGGTTCAACGCCGAGGACGTGACCGTCGTGGTGGACGCCTCCTTCGGACACCGGATCGACCCCGGCGAGGTGCGCCAATTCGAGGACGCGATCGAACACGGCGAGATGGTGACGCCCCCCGCCGGCGCCGTGGGCCGGGGCGACGGCTTCATCCTGCGGATCGCCGAGAAGTCCGGCGCCCTGGTGCTCTCGAACGACTCGTTCCAGGAGTTCCACGCCGAACGACCGTGGCTCTTCGAGCCCGGACGGCTCATCGGTGGCAAGCCGGTGCCCGGGGTCGGCTGGGTGTTCACCCCTCGCACGCCCGTCCGGGGCCCCCGCTCCCGCTCGGTGACGGCCCAGTCCAAGCGCGAGGCCAAGGCCGCCGCCGGCACGAGCCCGGCCGTCGAGACCGAGGCCACGGCGGAGGCGGTCACCGACGCCCGTCCGGAGCCGACGGCCGCACCCCGACGCCGGCGCTCCACCAAGGCCGCCACCCCGGTGGAGGTGGCCGCGCCGCAGGCACCGTCCTCCGACACGGTCGACACCGACGACGCCTACGAGGGGGTCGACGGCCCGAGACCCGGCAAGGTGGCCAAGGCCGCCAAGAAGGTCCTGAAGGCCGTGAAGGCCACGAAGGCGTCGAAGACCGCCAAGGCGACCCCGGCCACGAAGGCCACGAAGACGACCAAGGCGACCAAGGCCTCCAAGGCGACGCCGGCCAAGCGGACCACCAAGGCGGCGGCCGCCACGTCGACCGGCCACCCCGACGCGCCGGCACCGACCAAGGCCACCAAGGCCACCAAGGCCACGAAGGCCACGAAGAAGGCCACCAAGGCGGCCAAGGCCGGCCAGGCGGCCGCCGAAGGGGGCGCGGCAACCCGTGGCGGGCGGGGGTCGGGACCAAGCGAGGCGCTGAACGACTCGATGACGTTCATCACCTTCGTGGCCGAGCACCCGATCGGCTCGACGCTCGAGGGCGTGGTGGCCTCGTTCACCTCCCACGGCGCCCACATCGACGTGGGGGGAATGCTCTGCCACGTTCCCCTGCGCGGCCTGGGCGATCCCGCTCCCGCCCGGGCGCGGTCGGTGCTCACCAAGGGGGAGACCCGCACGTTCGAGCTGGTGTCGCTCGACGCCGGCCGACGCCGGGCCGAGCTGACCCTGCCGGGGATCGGCGACAGCGTCTCCGCCTGAGCACGGGCGGCCGGCCCGCCGGCGGCCCGGTAACCTCCTGCCGTGCGAGCCGACGACTTCCTGCCCCACCGCGACCCCTTCCTGTTCATCACCGAACTGCGGTCCATCGAGGTCGGACAGTCGGCCACCGGCGCGTGGCAGCTGACCGGGGACGAGGCGTTCTTCGCGGGTCACTTCCCGGGTCGGCCCACCCTGCCCGGCGTGCTCATGGTCGAGTCACTCGCCCAGCTGGGCGCCTGCGCCGTCCTGAGCGATCCGGCGTTCGCCGGCAAGCTGCCGCTCTTCGGCGGCATCGAGCGGGCGCGGTTCCGGCGCCAGGTCGTGCCGGGCGACCTGCTGGAGCTCGAGGTCACCCTCGGGCGCATGTCGGCCCGGGCGGGCAAGGGCTCGGGACGGGCCACGGTCGACGGAGCACTGGCCTGCGAGGCGGACCTGCTCTTCGTCCTCGTCGACGCCGAGCCGGCACCCGGGAGCTGACCGGCGGTGCGGATCGCCACCTGGAACGTCAACTCGCTGACGGCCCGCCTGGCGCGGGTCGAGGAGTGGATCGACTACGCCCGTCCCGACGTGCTCTGCCTCCAGGAGACGAAGCAGGCCGATGCGGCCTTCCCCCACGGGGCCTTCGCCGCCCTGGGCTACGAGTCGGCGCACCACGGTGACGGGCGGTGGAACGGCGTCGCCATCCTGAGCCGGGTCGGCCTCAGCGGCGTGGCGACGGGCCTCGGATCCTCCGACGACGACGAGGGCACCCGGCTCATCGCCGCCGACTGCGGGGGTGTCCGGGTGCTGTCGGCCTACGTCCCGAACGGACGCGCGCTCGACGACGAGCACTATCCGGCCAAGCTCGCCTGGCTGGCCCGTCTGCGCGAGTTCCTCGACGAGACGACGTCGCCCGACCGCCCGGTGGCCGTGTGCGGCGACTTCAACGTGGCTCCCGAGGACCGGGACGTCTGGGACCCGGGCGAGTTCGAGGGGATGACCCACGTCAGCCCGGCCGAGCGGGCCGCCCTGGCCGCCTTGGAGTCCTGGGGCCTCGTCGACGCCTTCCGCCGGCGGTACCCGGACGACCGGCTCTTCAGCTGGTGGGACTACCGGGGTGGATCGTTCCACCGCCACCGGGGGATGCGGATCGACCTCATCCTGGTGACCGAGGTGCTCGCCAGGAACACGACGTTCGCCCTCATCGACCGGCAGGCCCGCAAGGGCGAGAAGCCCTCGGACCACACCCCGGTCTTCATCGACACGGCGGTCGACTGACCCGGGGAGCGCCGGGCGCGTCGCCGCTCCGGGCCACCGTGGGCTCAGCCGCGCAGGTTGGCCCGGAGGGCGGCGAACCGGTGGGCGGCGTCGGGTGGGTCCGGACGGGCGTCGCCGGTCACGCACGCCCCGGCCAGGTCGTCCAGCCACGGGGACGGACGACGCTCCATGGCCCGTCCGCCGGCCATGGTGCGGGAGCGGGCCCACGAGCATTCGAGCGTGCGGGCCGCCCGCGTGAGGGCCACGTAGAGCAGGCGACGCTCCTCGGCGACCGCGGTGGGCGTGGCGGCGTGGATGATCGGCACGAAGCCCTCCTCGAGCCCCACGACGGACACCGCGTCCCATTCGAGCCCCTTGGCCCGGTGGAAGGTGGCCAGTTCGACGGCGCCGCCGGGGTCGC
>CAZULR010000254.1:0-4294 GCA_964621235.1 uncultured Acidimicrobiaceae bacterium | reverse complement strand
ACACCATGCCCGGCCCCGGCGGCTCCCGTTGGCCGAAGCCGCCCCGCCCGCCCCGTGAGGACCAGCTCGACGCACTCATCGACGGCGGCTACCTGCTCTGCGGCACTCCCGAGGAGGTGTGCGAGCAGCTGCAGCCCTTCGTCGACTACGGCGCCAGTCAGGTGTGCTTCGGACTGCCCGGCGACGCCACGTCCTACGAGGAGGCACTGGCCACCATCGAGACCTTCGGCACCTCGGTGATCCCCGAGTTCGACAAGGACCCCGTGGTCTCGACGGACCACTACCGGGCGCAGGCCAAGCCGAAGTTCCCCACCTTCAACCGAGAGCCGCTCCGCATCCCCACCCTGTACGACCCACCCGAGTGAGGGGCGCGTCGGTGGGGTGACGATCGTGAGCCGTTTGGCCCTCCGGTCAGTCGGTGACGAAGGCGGCGTGGAACCCGTAGGGCACCCGCACGGGCAGCTGCACCTCGGCCACGGGCCCGGCGGACACGCGCTGGGCGTCGAGCACCACCAGCGACGACCGGTCGGTCGCCGCGTCGTGGACGAAGGCCAGCACCCAGCCCTCACCCTCACCCGGGCCCCCGGGCACGAAGAGCCACTCACCGCTGGTCCGGCCGGTTCCCGGCTGCCATCGGTCGAGGTGACCGGTGGCCATGTCGATGTGCTGGCACCCCGTGAAGGACACCACCCCCGGGTGTGACGACAGCTCGCCGAGCCACGCGTGCCGCCACGCGATGCCCCGCCGGCGGGCGTCGATGGTGGGCAGGTCGGCGGGCGGAACGTCCACGACCTCGTCGGTGACACGGAGGTGGGCGCCGGACGTGTCGATCGTCCACCGGTGCCTCGTGCTGGCGCTGGCCACGCTGGCCGGTGCGAAGGTGGAGTCCAGCCGACAGACGTCGAGCACCACCGCACCGCCCTGCCGAACCGCGTTGATGGTGTGGTACACGTAGCACGGCTCGATGTCGACCCACCGGATCGCCGAGGTCGGGCCGCCGAGGGGCATGACCCCGAGCCGGGCGCCCACCGACGGCGCCCAGCGGAAGGGCACGGCCTCAGATGACGGGTCGGTGACCATCCTGGTGGCGCCGGCGAGATCGAAGACGACCGGGAAATCCATGAAGACCACGTCGTGCTCGGTGATGGCGAAGTCGTGCATCATCACCGAGCGGGGCAGGGTCACGGGCTGGTTGGAGAGCAGCGTCCCGGACGCGTCGTGGACGCGGTACTCGAGGAACGGATCGCTGAACCCGTAGCCGAACGAGTGCAGGTTGCCCGTGGCCGGGTCGGTCTTGGGGTGGGCGGTCATGTTGCCGTTGGTGCCACCGTACGCGGGCATCGGACCGACTGTCGACAGATCGGTGGTGTCGAGCGCGTAGGGGATCCCGATCTCGCCCAGCGACAGGGTGGCACCCCCGTGGTCCACCACCGAGACGTTGGAGAGGGTCGCCGTCCCGCCGGGCGCCCCCGTGGCTCCGAGGCCGCCCCCGTGCTCGTACAGACCGGTGCGCACCCACCGGTTCCGGTACCACGACGCCGCGCCGGCGTCGAGCCGCACGCCGTGGACCATCCCGTCCCCCAGGAACCAGTGGGGGGACACCCCCCGCAGCGGGTTGGACCCATTGCGGACGTAGAGGCCGGTGAGCCCGGGTGGCAGACTGCCGGTCACCGCCAGCTCGGTGGTCGTCGTCTCCACCTTGACGGGTCCGTAGTTCCCCTCGAGCCACCACCGGGCACCATTGGTGTCCGGTGGTGCCGTCGTGGGGGGTGACGCCCACGTGGTGGCCGAGCTCCCCGTCGACGACGACCCACAGGCCGCCAGGACGGCACCGCCCGCCGCCCCGGCGGCGCCGAGCGCCAGCCCTCCGATCGCCCCGCGACGCAGTAGGTCGCGCCTGGTGATGCGCTCCTCGTCCCCCATCGGCTGGAGTGTTGCATGGACAGGCCCCTGCCGTCCGTCCGTCGGACCTGGCCGCCGACCTCCCCGGCTCAAGGTGGGGCCGTCCCGTGCCGATGATGGGGCTGAAGAGGTTTGGACGAGGGTTCGGAGACACGATGAGGCAGTACCCCGAGGCCAGGCGGGGAGGGCGGAGGGCCCGGAGGAATCCGGTGCTCACCGCGCTCCTGGCCGTGATGGTGTCGACGGGTCTGGTCGGAGCGTTCCCGTCGGTGGCGTCGGCCACGGTGCCGATTCCGATCTTCTCCGTCACCACGGTCAGCCCCACCGTCGCCACGCCCGTCGGGTTCGACGGCTCCGCCTCCTACGACCCGAAGCCTCCGGACCACATCACCCTCTACGTCTGGTCCTTCGGCGACGGGTCCCCCACCTCAACCGGGCCCACACCCACCCACATCTACACGTCGGCCGGCTCCTACTCGGTCACGCTCACGGTCACCGACGACGAGAACATCAGCGCTTCGGCCATCCGGGTGGTGACCGTGGCCCCGCTGTCGACCCCGACCGCACCGGTCCTCTATCGCACGTCGCCGCCGCTGACGGCCTCGTCGGGCAAGACGTACGGCTACACGTTCGCGGCGACCGGGTTCCCCGACCCGACGTACTCGCTCACCGGTGCACCCGGGTGGCTGACGATCGCGTCCGACACCGGCGCGGTCAGCGGTACGCCGCCGTCCGGGACGACCTCCTTCTCCTACTCGGTCGTGGCCGAGGACGGGGTCGGCTCGCCGGCCACGGCGGGCCCCTTCAACGTGTCCGTCAGCGCGGACACGGGTGGCAGTGGCCACGGCTACTGGCTGGTCGGTGCGGACGGCGGAATCTTCTCCTTCGGATCGGCGGGCTTCTACGGCTCGACCGGCAGCTTCACACTGCAGCGGCCGGTGGTCGGGATCTCCCCCACCCGCGATCGCAAGGGCTACTGGCTGGTGGCCTCCGACGGCGGCATCTTCGCCTTCGGCGACTCCGGCTACTTCGGCTCGCTACCCGGACTGGGGTTCTCCCCGGCCGGCTCCGACGGCCCCCATCCCCTGGCTGCGCCGATCGTCGCGATGGTGCCGTCCGCCGACGGTGCCGGGTACTTCATGGTCGCCTCCGACGGCGGCGTCTTCGCCTTCGGCGACGCCCGGTTCGCCGGCTCGTGCCCGGGGATCGGCGGCTGTGCCGGACCGGCGGTCGCCGTCATGCCGGACGCCACGGGCAACGGCTACTGGCTGGTCACGGCCACGGGCAACGTCTACGCCTTCGGTGACGCCCCGTACCTCGGCGCGCCGGACCGGCCGGTGAACGTGACCTCCGCGGTCCGCACCCCCGACGGTGGGGGCTACTGGATCCTGTTCGCCGACGGCGTGGTCGTCCCCTTCGGAGACGCCTCCGCTCACGGCGACCCGTCCGGGACCCTGGGCGGCGACACGGCCAGCGCCATCATCTCCACATCCGACGGCGGCGGCTACTGGGTGGCGACGGCCAGCGGCGCCGTCGACAACTTCGGGGACGCCCCGGCCGACGGCAGCATGTCCGGCGCCCACCTCAACGCCCCGATCGTGGCTGCGTCGGGCTGGTAGCGACGCTCCCGCCGGGCTCAGTCCCGGCGGCGGGGCTCCGAGTGGTCCCAGTCGGCCAGCAGCGTGCGCAGCGCGGTCAGCAGGATGAGCGGCTGGTCGAGCATGGCGTGGTGGCCGGCCTCGGGGATCTCGATGACGGGGGTGACACGGCCCAGCTCGTCGTACATGAAGCGGCCGATGTCCCGGGTGACCAGGCCGTGTTCGGAGCGCAGCAGGGCGAACCGGCACTGGATCTGGGACAGGTAGGGCAAGGCCACGCTTCGCATGCCGCCACCGAACTGGGCGAACACCTCGCGGTCGAACTTCCACCGGTAGCCGCCGGTGGTCTGCCGAACCGAGTGGTGGGCGACGTGGTCCATGACGTAGTCGAGGTAGTGGTCCTGGGATGGCACGGTTCGGAAGTGGGCGAGGGCGTCATCGAGTGTGGGGTAGACGCGGGGCCGCCCGAACGCCTCCTTCAACCGGTACGAGGCGATCTCGGGATCCGGCTCGGTCACGGGCGAGTCGCAGACGATCGCCCCGCTCACGTCGCTGCCGTGGCGGGCGGCCGTGCCGATCGTCACGAAGCCGCCCATCGAATGCCCCACGACAACCGGCGGGCCGGCGATGTCACCCGCACCGGCCACGGCCATCACCTCGTCGGTCCAGCGCTCGAGCGAGTACGACGCCCGGTGACCGCTGTCGCCGTGCCCGGACAGGTCGACACAGACCACCCGGAACTCCTCGGCGAACGTGGCGGCCACGTGGGTCCACCAGTGGGCGTGGGCGCCACC
>CAZULR010000253.1:0-4309 GCA_964621235.1 uncultured Acidimicrobiaceae bacterium | reverse complement strand
CGAGGTCACGGCGCGGACCTCGGACGGGGTCATCATGGGTCTGCGCCACCGGACGATGGCGGTCGAGGGCGTCCAGTTCCACCCCGAGTCGCTGCTCACCCCCGAGGGGCCGTCGCTCCTCGCCAACTTTCTGGCTGCCGCCGGCGTCTCCGCCTGACGGGGCCGACGGCGGGTCGCCGTCGTCACCCCGAACGCGGTCAGCCTCCCCCGCCTCCCCCGCCGCTCTTCGGAGCGGTGGTCGAGGTGGTCGACGTCGACGTGGTGGTGGACGTCGAGGTGGTCGTGGTCGTGGTGGGCGGTGGGCCCGTGGACACGGCGATGTCGACCGCACTACCCGGCGGGACGCTCGCCCCGGTGCCCGGGTTGGACGACACGATCTGGCCCGGCTGGTACTGGGACGACGCCACCGACGTGATGTTCCCCACCACGAGTCCGGCATTGGCCAGCGTCTGCCCGGCCACCGCCTCGGACAGGCCGACGAGGGACGGGACGATGGCGTTGGCCGGGCCCGACGAGACGGTGAGGGTCACAGCCGAGCCCTGGTTGACCTTGGTGCCCGAGGTCGGGTCGGTACTCAGCACGGTGCCCTTCTGGGCCGAGCTGGTCTTGTTGACGATTGTCGCTGTCAGCCCCGCGCTCTGCAGGATCTGGGTGGCGTTCGCCTGGGTGGTGTTGGTCAGGCCCTCCGGGACCGTCACCTGGACCGGCGGTGCCACGACGGCCACCTTCAGCGTCACCGTGTCGCCCTTCGTGACCAGGGTGTCGGGACCCGGGTTGGTGGAGATGACCGTGCCCGGCGCGTCGCTCGAGACCTGCTGGACCTGGGTCACGTTGAGACCGTCCGATCGCAACGTGGCCGTGGCCACGGCCTGCTGCTGGCCGACGACGTTCGGCAGGTTGAACGAGGAGGCGCCGCCGAGGTAGCCGAGATTGCGGGCGAAGAGATAGCCGGCGATGAGCAGGATCACCACCAGGACGGCGAGGACGATGGCGTAGTTGCGGGTGCGGTTGGAACCGGACTCGTCGGGCGCGTCGCCCTCCGCCCCGACCGCCGCGGTGTTGCCGGTTGCGCCCACGGCGCCGACCGACCGGGTGGCGTCCATGCCGGCGGCCGCGGCGACCACCGTGGTGGCGCCGGCCACGCCGATCATTCCGGTGGCCTCGTCCATCGCCTGCACGCTGCGGCCCTCGGTGAAGCGCAGCAGGTCGGCCCGCAATTCCTCCGCGGTGGCGTAGCGGTAGGCCGGGTCCTTGGCCATCGCCTTGAGGATGATGGCCTCGAACGTCGGCGGGATCTGCGGATTGAGCTCGCGAGGTGCCGGCGGATGGTCACGGACGTGCTTGGAGGCCACGGCCACCGGCGAGTCGCCGAGGAACGGCGGACGCCCGACGACCATCTCGAAAAGCACCACGCCGAGCGAGTAGATGTCACTGCGCGAGTCGACGCCGAGGCCTTCGGCCTGCTCGGGCGAGAAGTAGGTGGCCGTGCCCATCACGGCACCGGTCTGGGTGAGGCTCTCCTCGGTGTTGACCGCCCGGGCGATGCCGAAGTCGGTCACCTTCACCTGGCCGTCGTCGGTGATCAGGACGTTGCCGGGCTTGACGTCGCGGTGGACCACGCCGTGCTTGTGGGCATAGCCCAGGGCGGCGGCCACGTGGGCGCCGATGTCGGCGGTGCGCTCGGGCGAGAGGGGCCCCGCCGACTTGAGGATCGACGACAGCGGGCGACCGTCGATGAACTCCATGACGATGAAGTACGTCCCCGTGTCCTCGCCCCAGTCGAAGACGGGGACGATGTTCGGGTGGGAGAGGTTCGCCGCCGCCTGGGCCTCACGCCGGAAGCGCTCGACGAAGGAGCGGTCGACCGACAGCTCCGGGAAGAGCACCTTCAGCGCCACCGGCCGGTCGAGGAGCCGGTCGTGGGCGCGGTACACCTCGGCCATGCCGCCACGCGCGATCAGGTGGTTGAGTTCATAGCGTTCGGAGAAGACACGCGGCGTCTCGTTGGGATCCATGTGGGTCAAAGCCTATGCCTGCTATCGCTCGGTTCCGGTGTTCTGAACTGCTGGTCCTGCACTGCTCCGCTCCCGCCGGTCGGCGTCGTCACGGGGTCTCCGCGAGGGCGTCGCCGAGGATGGTCTTCATCGGCGGCCCCGACGTCGAGGCGCCGGTGTCACTGCCGGGTTGGGCGGGCACCACGACCGCCACCGCAACCTTGGGGTTGTTGGCCGGGGCGAAGGCGATCATCCAGTCATTGGTCAACTGGTTGAATTGGCCGGTCTCGGCCGTTCCGGTCTTGGCCGCAACGTTCCACGACGCCGGGAACCCGACCTCGGTGGCCGTCCCGTTGGTCACCACCGCCTGCATCAGCGACGTCACGGCGGCGGCGGTGAGGGGACTGGTGGCGGTCAGCCACGGCTTCGGCTGGTACTGGGCCAGAAGGTTGCCGGCGGTGTCGTGGATGTCGCGCATGACGTGGGGCGTCATGATCACTCCGCGGTTGGCGATGCCGTCGGCGACCAGGGCCATCTGCAGTGCCGTGGCGACGACGTCCTGCTGCCCGAACGCGGAGTAGGCCTGGGAAGGCTTGTTGGTGTTGAATCCCGGATCGTTCCCTGGATCGGCGGGAAACGACGAGGCGTTGGCCCCGGGCAGGTCAATCGGCGGAATCTGGTTGAACCCGAACGACTGCGCCTCGGCAGTGAGGGCCACGCCCCCGAGGGCCATGCCCAGTTGGGCGAAGGCGGTGTCGCACGACGCGGGCAGGGTCTGGGTGAGCACCCCACCGCACACTTCGGGCCCGTTCGGACCGCTGTGCCCGTAGTTGCAGAGCGGCAAGGGGGACTGCGGCTTCAGCGAGATACAGCCGACCGCCGGGTAGTCGACCTTGGCCAGAGCCGGTTGGTGGTCGTAGACGGCGGCGGAGGTGACGGTCTTGAAGGTGGATCCGGGTAGGAAGCCCGCCTGGAACGTGCGGGACAGCAGTGGCTGGGCGGGATCGTTGATCAACTTCGTGTAGGTGTACTTCTCCACGGCGATGTTCGGCGAGGCGAGGAGCGTCGGGTCGTACGGGGGGTTGCTGTACATGGCCTCGACGGCCCCCGACTTGACGTTGAGCACCACGGCCGCCGCCACCGGCGCGCCGCCGTCGACATTGGTGGCGTTGACGGCCTGGGCCACCTGGCTCTGCAGGGTCGACGTGATGGTGAGGGTCACGTTGCCGGTGGTGGTCCGACTCGTCAGTAGGTCGCCGAGCGTCTTGGCCGGCCGGGTGTGGGACTCGAGATAGCTGTTGTACTCGGCTTCGATGCCCGTCTTGCCGTAGATTATCGAGTCGAACCCCACGATCTGGCTGAAGAGCACCGCCGTGTAGGGGTTGTAGGCCCGCTGGTACCTGTAGTACCCGCTCGACGGGATCGAACTGGCCAGCACGATCCCGTCGGCCGACAGGATGTCGCCGCGCGGGTCGTTGCGTTCCACCTGCACGACCCGGGGATTACTCGGCGAGGTCGCCAGTGCGTGCGCCTTGACGATCTGGATGTTGTTGAGCTGGACGAACAGACCAAGGAAGCACAGCACCAGGACGACGCCGAGCCAGCGGATGCGCCGTTCCATCAGGGCGCCCCCGTCGTCGTGGTCGTCGACGCCGCACCGGCGACCCCCGTGCAGCCCGGTGTCGACGGGTTCTGCGCGCAGACCGTTGCCGCCTGCGTGGCCACCAGGTTCGCCACGTAGGCGCGTGCCGCCTTGAGCGAGTCCTCCTGCACGCCGGACTCGAGCTGGGAGATCGTGTACGGCGGTACGTCCGCCGTGGTCACCCGGGTCCGGTCGACGATCACCGGCTTGTAGAGCACGCCGCCGCCGATGCGGCCGTGGTAAATCATCAGTTCGTTGTTCGAGACCTGCACGTAGTACGCGTTGGTGTCGTACCAGCGCACCGCGTAGAACGCCGCGTACAGGATGGCCACCAGGATCACCGCGAACAGGACCACCCGGAACGTGACCAGCCGTCGGCCACGCGCCGCCCGGCGGGCCTTGCGGCGGGCCCGCCACCGGTCGCGGAGCTTGGGCTTGAGCGGCTCGGGCCCGGGCAGAATCTCGACGTCCTCGACCTCCGGCCGGTCCGGGGCCAGGGTCGCCGGGTCGGACTCCGGCTCCTCGGGCAGCGCGCTCTGGAAGTCGGCGGCGACGGCCGCGACGGCCGGCACGTCGGCCACGTCGGCCTCGCCCACCACGACGTCGACCACCACCACTGTGATGTTGTCGCTGCCCCCGTGGGTGCGGGCGGCCCGGACGAGCAGGTCGGCGG
>CAZULR010000252.1:0-4341 GCA_964621235.1 uncultured Acidimicrobiaceae bacterium | reverse complement strand
CCCCGGTCAGCCTCTGGGACGGCGTCGAGCCCACCGTGCTGGGCGGCGCCTGACGATCGCGCCCGATCCGGATGCCCCGGGCCGGGCGGTGCGTGGAGTGGGACCGGATCACGGTGGGACCTGTGCGGATCGGTTGATCGCGCCAGGTCACTACCCTCAGGTCGGCGACACCGGACCGCTCGGTTCCGATGCCGGGAGTGATTGGAGGGTCGGATGACGACAGGGCGGTTTGCCGCCGCGACGGCCGTGAGGCCGGTCGGGAACGGTAACTATGCCGCCGCCGTGGTGCCCGGGTGGGACATCGCCGGCAACGCCAACGGCGGTTACCTACTCGCCATCGGTGCCCGGGCCCTGCTCGACGCCACCGGTAGGCCGGACCCCGTGACGGTCACCGGCCATTTCCTGGCTCCCGGTACGCCGGGACCGGTCAACGTCAGCACCGACGTGGTCAAGGAGGGGAAGCGCTTCACCACTGGACGGGCAACTGTGCGCGCGACCGACCGTCCGTTGCTGACGGTGCTGGGCACATTCGGCGATCTCGGCGAGGACCACGGAGCCCTCCTCGTCGACGGCTCACCGCCCGACCTCCCGCCGGTCGACGAGTGCGTGCACGTCGTCGCCACGGACACCTTCCCTCCCCCGTTCATGGGCCAGGTCGAGCTGCATCTCCACCCGGACGACGTGGGGTTCGCCGTGGGCGAGCGCAGCGGCATCGCCCGGGTTCGCGGATGGTTCCAGCTCCTCGACGGGGAGCGGGTGGACACCGTCGCATTGCTCTGCGCCCTCGACGCCTTCCCACCCACCATCTTCAACACCCACCTACCGGTGGCCTGGACGCCGACGGTCGAACTCACCTGTCACGTACGGTCCCGGCCGGTTCCCGGCCCGCTGCGGTGCCAGTTCACGACCCGGTTCGTCAGCGGGGGCTTCCTCGAGGAGGACGGGGAGATCTGGGACGTCGACGGACGGTTGGTAGCTCAATCGCGCCAGTTGGCGCTCGTGCCAAGGGGGTAGGTGACGATCCGCCACCTCCAGCCTCGTCGGTCGCACCCGCTCCGGCCCGTCACATCCGGCAGACCTCCTCGGGCGGTCGGACGAACAGGTTGCGGTCGGACCAGAAGGTGATCGTGGACCCTCGAGACAAGTGTGACTGATCGGGGACACGGTTGGCGCCGAGGCGGGCGGATGGCTAGCCAGCGTCGGAAGACACACTGGAAGGCAGATGCCGAAGCGCATCCACGGTGACCAGTCATCCAATTTGCCGTAGAGGTGGGATCCCATGCCGATGATCGAGTTGGGCCTCGGGTAGGTGTTCATCAGATCGTCACGCTTGCTGCATATGCTCAATTCGTGGGGGCAGTGCTCGCCGACTGGAGGCTGAAGTGATTGGCGCAGAACCGGAAGAACCCCGAGCGCACCTGCTGAGCAGATGGCTACAAGAGGTGCGGATCGTCGTCGACGATCTTGATTCTTGTAAGGCAATCGCCCTGCTGTTGCTTACCCGGTCTCGGGAGTCGAGTCGCGCACGTCTGGAGGCACTGGACCGACTCACACGGCATGATGAGCTCTGGCTCCTCACTCATCCCTGCCCGGATCGAACACTCGGACAGATCTACTGCGAGGTCGTGGAATCCTTCACCGACGTCGGGCGACTTTTCGACCTTGTCGGAAGCGACGTGGACGCAGCTGGCAAGAACTTGCTCACCAGCGTTGTCGAGGATGCGTGCGAAGGGCTTCGTGAGCTCAGATCTCTGAACATGAACCTGGTTCATTGAGATAGAGGTGAAGTCAGCGGTCGATGCCACGCCCCCTGTGCGTAGTCGCGCGGCCGCCGCGTTGGTCATGACAGCCCACGGGAAGTCTCCGGTGGCCCTGACTCCTCGTTTCCATTGGCGATAAGGTCGGCAGCGAAGTGGAAGTCCCAGTTGGATCATCCGGGAATGGGGGATACATGGGTTATCGACTGGCAGAAGTAGACCACCGCGTTATGCGCCTGATCGACCAGGTGAAGGATTTCGATAGCGAACTCGGTACCGAGCTCTTTGATGCCGTGTGGGAACAGCTCCTGCGCGCTGTCGGCCAGTCGAACGCGGCCGTTCAGCCTGATCCCCCGCTCTAGCGCCCGGCCTGGAGTTCGACCACCAACGCCGCAACCCACGTCTGCTTCGGGTGCCGTGCCGACGGCGGAGCGGAAGCTGTCGCCACGGTTTCAAGTGGGTCGCCGGACCGGTGTTCGGGGCACGGGACCGAGTCGGGTGCCTTCGGTGGTGTTTCCGCATGGCGGATGGAGCCTCCGGTGCCTCGCAACCTCAGGGCTGGTACGGCGATCCCTGGGGAGCCGAAGCACTGCGATGGTGGGACTGGCAGACGTGGACGGGACACACTGTGCAACCATCCGAAACCTGCTCGATTTCAACAGGCTCCCGAGGTAAGTCGTCGTCCGCTGCGGGGGACGCCAGCGACATCCAATTTGTGACCGGGCACCCGGACAATCAGCCGTCCATTGCATTTGTCACCGTGCAAGGTGGAGCACGGTGGAGCAGTCTGCGTCAACGAGGCGGAAATGGCCTTGTCGGCCTTCAAGTGTTCGATTGGGGAGTTCAGATCGGCCCTCCCGAACGATCAGTGCTGGCAAGGCTCTATCCGCCCACACCGCTCGAGTGGGCAGATATCGATTCCGTCGAGTACCACCCGCGTTGGTCACCGCTCAAGTTCAATGGCCGCCGCGAAGCTTCAGTAACATTCGATCGTGGAGCTTCGCTTGAAGCCGTCTTGGGCATCTTGCGCGGCCGCGGATTGATACGGGGCTAACTGCCGGCAAATGGCGCCCTGAAGGGTCCGCAGTGGGTCACACACGCGCCATTGGGGGACACCCGGAACTGGTCTCCGACGGCACTAGCTGCCTCCCGGCGAAGCCACGATTGTCGGATGCAATAATAGAACGATGGGCCGCATCTATGAAGCGATCGACGGTCGGCTGGCGGATTGGATGACTTCTCAACCAGTCTTTTTCGTCTCGACAGCACCGCTCGATCCCCAGGGGCTGATCAACTGCTCGCCCAAGGGGAACCGTCAGGAATTTGCGGTCCTGGGGGATCGAACGGTCGCCTACCTCGATCAAACCGGCAGCGGAGTCGAAACGATCGCTCACCTTCAGGAGAACGGGCGCATCGTGGTGATGTTCTGCGCACTGGCTGGGCCGCCACGGATTGTGCGTGTGCATGGCGCAGGTCGGGCGATTCCGAAGGACGCCGAAGGTTTTGCGCAATATGCCGAGAGCTTCCGCGGATATGACGGCATTGGGGTGCGATCGATCATCGTGATCGACGTTGAGCGGGTCTCCGATTCTTGTGGCTACGGCGTACCCCTGATGTCGTTCGACCGTCACCGAACGACCATGGATGAGTGGGCTGCCCGAAAAGGACCGGATGGAATCCGGAGCTACTGGATGGAGAAAAACACCTCAAGCATTGACGACCTCCCCGGATTGCCCATTACAGGGAAGCCATCCGGGCAACCCTCATAGCCGACACCCTCGCGGCGTTTAGGGGCATGCGATCACCTCTGAAGGCTACGCGTCCCGGTTGACCATCCTCC
This sequence comes from uncultured Acidimicrobiaceae bacterium, assembly GCA_964621235.1. GTDB lineage: Bacteria > Actinomycetota > Acidimicrobiia > Acidimicrobiales > RAAP-2 > Bog-756. Next base: position 744 of record CAZULR010000252.1, on the reverse strand, counting down.
ATGCGCCGAGGACCGACCACACCAGCACCCAGCCGACCACGACGCAGATGGCGGCTGTGGTCGACTCGGTCACCCCGGCCGGCCCCCCACCTCCGTTGCCTCCGCCGAAAACGGACGGCAGTCCACCGGGCTCCATGTGAGTGACGGCGACGCCCACCAGGGCCCGCTGGATGTTTATGAGGTGGTTGATCGGTGAGTGCGAAAGAAGCGGGGTGAGCACGATCTCCAGCACGATCAACAGGATGACCGGGACCGTGCGTTGCCCCATCAACGAGGACAGGCCAAGGCCCACCAGGAAGCCGACGACTGCGTAGAGCTCGATCCACAGCCCGGACTTGATCATGAGGGAGATCGACGGCGAGATGAACCGTCCCGAGTAGTCGGCGTAGTTCTGATTGGCCATGAGGCGTGCCACGTTCTCGATCTGGGCCTGCGTCGGCTGTGGCTGTGTCTGGCCGCCCGGACCGATCTTCGCCGGTCCGCCGGGGTGGTTGGCACAGGGGGTGTTGTTGAGCACATTCATGATCGCAGTGGCGTTCGGGTCGTTCGGTCCGAAGTTGATGTTGAAGTTGCAGACCACCGCCTCGGCGTTGTCGGACGCCCAGCTGTCGAAGGCGGTATGGGAGAGCCCTGGCGGCACGGTCATGCCGTCGTACTCAAGGTGGGTCGGCGCGGCCAGCACGCAGACCGTGCACACGATGGTGAAGCCGACCGCCACCAGCGGCACGATGATTGCCAGTCCCG
>CAZULR010000251.1:0-4358 GCA_964621235.1 uncultured Acidimicrobiaceae bacterium | reverse complement strand
TCATCCGCCAGATCGAGGTGGCCGCCCGGGAGGGCGGCAGCGACATGACGGCCAACGCCAGCCTTCGGACGATGTACACGAAGGCCCGTGACGCCTCGGTGCCGATCGACACGATCGAGCGGGCCATCAAGCGCGGCTCGGGTGAGCTCGAGGGTGTCCGCTACGAGGCCATCTCCTACGAGGGGTACGCGCCCGACGGCGTGGCCGTGATCGTCGAGTGCCTGACGGACAACCGCAACCGCACCGGCGCGGAGATCCGCAATCTCTTCTCCAAGAACGGCGGGTCGATGGCCGAGCCGGGCGCGGTCAGCTGGCAGTTCGAGCGCAAGGGTGCCGTGCCCCTGCCGCGCGCCCAGGACGAGGACCGGGTCCTCGAGGTGGCGATGGAGGCCGGCGGCGAGGATCTCTCCGACGAGGACGAGCGGTGGGTCGTCACCAGCGACCCCGCCGACCTGATGGCCGTGCGCGCCGCCCTCGAGGAGGCGGGGCTCGAGCCGGGCGCGGCCGAGCTGACCATGGTCCCGACGTCGACGGTCGAGGTGGCCACCGAGGCGGAGGCCAAGCGTGTCCTGCGGCTGATCGAGGCGCTCGACGACCACGACGACGTGCAGAACGTCTACGCCAACTTCGACATCCCCGACGAGATCATGACTGCGTACGCCGGCTGACCCGGTCCGCCGGCGGGGGATCACCCCACCCGGACCTCCGTGCGGTTACCATGCGAACGCATGTTCGTCCTCGGAATTGACCCCGGCCTGTCGCGCTGCGGCTACGGCGTGGTGACACGGCGTGGCGGTGGCCTGGCCGCCGTCGCCGGGGGTGTGATCTCGTCACCGCCGACCATGCCGCTGCCCGAGCGGCTGCGGACGCTCTCCGACGAGCTGCGTGCCCTGGTCGCCGAATTCCGCCCGGACGCCGTCGTGGTCGAACGGGTCTTCTTCCAGGTCAACGCCCGCACGGCCATGGCCACCGGCCAGGCCGCCGGCGTGGCCCTGGTGGCCGCCGCCGAGTCCGGCTGCGAGGTCGCCCAGTACACGTCCAACGAGGTGAAGCAGGCCGTGGTCGGGTACGGATCGGCCACCAAGGACCAGGTCCAGCGGATGGTCGCGCAGGTGCTGGGCCTGGCCGAGCCGCCCCGCCCGCCCGACGTGGCCGACGCCCTGGCGCTGGCCGCCTGTCATCTGACCACGCACTCACTGCGCCGGGCCGTGGCCCGGGCGACAGCCGACGGGGTGGCGCCGTGATCGGTTCGCTGCGGGGCACGCTCCTCGACCGTCCGACGACCGGCGAGGTCATCGTCGAGGTGGGTGGCGTCGGGTACCGGGCGTCCCTGCCCACGTCGACGCTGTCCGGCCTCGGTCCCGTCGGCTCCGAGGTGTTCCTGCACGTGCACACGCACGTCCGCGAGGACGCCATCGTGCTCTACGGGTTCGCCCACGCCGACGAGCGGCGTTGCTTCGAGGCACTGCTGGGCGCCCACGGCGTCGGGCCGTCGCTGGCGCTGGCCATCCTGTCCGCCCTGTCGCCGGCCGCCCTGTCGACGGCGGTCCTGGAGGATGACCTCGCCACCCTCTGCCTGGTGCCCGGAGTCGGCAAGAAGACCGCGGCACGGCTCCTCCTCGAGCTGAAGGCCCGCCTCGAGCTGCCGTCACTCGACGGGTCGACGACCGTGCCGTCGGGCGGCGGCTCGGCCCGTGGCGAGGCGCGCGCCGCACTCGTCGAGCTGGGCTACGCCCCGGACGAGATCGCCGGTGCGCTCGAGGCGTCCGACGCCGACGCTCCGGTGGAGGAGCTCGTGCGCACCGCCCTCCGCGAGCTGGTGCGCAACCGGTGAGCCCGGACGCCCGCAAGGAGGTGCTGGCGCCGCCCGGCGTGGACGCCGACGTCGAGCGCGAGCCGCCCCGCCAGCTGGACCCCGTGGCCGCACCGGCCGAGGAAGCCGACGAGGCCGGCCTGCGGCCCCGGGCGCTCGACGAGTTCGTCGGCCAGGGCCAGCTGACCGAACACCTGCGCATCGTCATCGAGGCGGCCCTCAAGCGCGAGCAGCCCGCCGACCACCTGTTGTTCGCCGGCCCGCCGGGCCTCGGCAAGACCTCGCTGGCCGGCATCGTCGCCGCCGAGCTCGGCGTCGGCCTGCGGGTCACGTCCGGCCCGGTGCTGGTGCGGGCGGGGGACCTGGCCGCCCTGCTCACCGACCTCCAGGAGGGCGACGTCCTCTTCATCGACGAGATCCACCGCATGCACCGCGCCGTGGAGGAGATCCTCTACCCGGCGATGGAGGACTTCCAGCTCGACATCCTGATCGGCAAGGGCCCGACGGCCCGCAGCATCCGCCTCGACCTCCCGCGGTTCACCCTGGTGGGCGCCACCACCCGTACCGGGCTCGTGGCCGGGCCGCTGCGCGACCGGTTCGGGTTCGTCGGTCGGCTCGATCTCTACGACCCGGTCGAGCTGGAGGCCATCGTGCTGCGCTCCGCCGGCATCCTCGGCGTGCCGATCGATCCCGAGGGTGCCCGCCGCATCGCCGAGCGGTCCCGGGGCACGCCCCGGATCGCCAACCGGCTGCTCAAGCGCGTGCGGGACTTCGTCGAGGTCCGGGCCGAGGGGTCCATCACGTCGGAGGCGGCCGTGGCCGGTCTCGAGGTCTTCGGCGTCGACGCGCTCGGCCTCGACAAGGTGGACCGGGCTATCCTGGACGTGCTCTGCACCCGCTTCGGCGGCCGGCCGGTCGGACTCACCACGCTGGCCCAGTGCGTCGGCGAGGAGCCGGACACCATCGAGGACGCCTACGAGCCGTACCTGCTGCAGCAGGGCCTGCTCCAGCGCACGTCCCGGGGCCGGATGGCCGGGCCGCGGGCGTGGGCCCACCTCGGCGTCACACCGGTAGAGGCCACACTCCTCTGAGAAGTCGCCCGTCGACCACGGCGGAGCCGGCCGGCGGCACCGTGGATCGGGGGCCCGACGCCGTCTGCCAGCATGGGGCCGTGTCGACCGCCACCCCGATGGACGCCTACGACTACGGGCTGCCGGAGGCGTCCATCGCCCAGGCGCCCGTCGAGCCACGCAGCGCCGCCCGTCTCCTGGTCGGCCCCGGCGTCGTCGCGGGCCCGCCCCCCGCGGGCGTGACGATGGCCGACCTCCCCGACCTGCTCCGCCCGGACGACGTGCTGGTGGTCAACGACACCCGGGTCCTGCCGGCCCGGCTGTCCCTGACCAAGGCCACCGGGGGCCGGGCCGAGGTCCTGCTGATCGAGCCGTGCGGGCCCGACGGCAGGGTCGACGAGTGGGAGGCACTGGTCCGGCCGGGCCGTCGCTTGGCTCCAGGCACCCCGCTGTTCGACCCCGGAGGGACGGTGCCGGTGGTCGTGGTGGGAGAGGTGGTCGACGCCGACCCGGAGGGGGCGGGCACCCGACGGGTGCGACTGGTCGACCCGTCGGTCGTCACCCGGTCCGGCACCATGCCGCTGCCCCCGTACCTCGCCCACGACCTGGCCGACCCGGAGCGCTACCAGACCGTCTACTCGGCCGACCGTGGCCTGGCCGGCCAGTCGGCCGCGGCGCCGACGGCGGGACTGCACTTCACCCCCGACCTGCTGGCCGCCTGCACGGCCGCCGGCGCCCGACTGGCCCGTGTGGACCTCGCCATCGGCCTGGACACCTTCCGACCCGTGACGACCGCCACCGCGGAGGAGCACGTGATCCACACCGAGCGCTACACCGTGCCGGCCGAGACGGTGGCCGCCTGTGCGTCCGCGGGCCGGGTGGTCGCCGTGGGGACGACCGCGGTCCGTGCCCTCGAGTCGGCCGCGGCCACCGGGGAACTGTCGGGTCGGACCGATCTCTACATCCACGGGTCCTACCGGTTCCGGGTGGTCGACGTGCTCGTCACCAACTTCCATCTTCCGCGCTCGAGCCTGCTGCTGCTGGTCGAGGCGTTCTGCGGGCCCGTGTGGCGCTCGCTGTACGCCGCCGCTCTCGCCGACGGCTTCCGCTTCCTCTCCTTCGGCGACGCCATGGTGGTCGGGCGCGCCGGGCCGAAGGGCGTGCCCGCATGGGACCCCGGTGCCCGGGGCGCCCGGTGAACCCGCTCGTCGTCGAGGTCGAGGCGACCGACGGTGCCGCCCGCACGGGTCGGGTGCTCACGCCCCGCGGCTCGTACCGGACGCCCGCGTTCATGCCCGTCGGAACCCGGGGCGCGGTCAAGGCGCTGGACGCCGCCGACCTCGGCGCGCTGGGCGCCGAGGTCGTGCTCGCCAACGCCTACCACCTGATGCTGCGCCCGGGGGCGGCGACGGTGGCCGCACTCGGTGGCCTGCACAAATTCACCGGATGGGACGGCCACACCCTCACCGACTCCG
>CAZULR010000250.1:0-4361 GCA_964621235.1 uncultured Acidimicrobiaceae bacterium | reverse complement strand
AGGACTTCCTCGTGAAGTTTCGATGCGAGCGTGACTCGTTGGTGGAGGTGCTGGCCACAGCCGGACGTGCAGTGGGTACGCGCTCGTCCGCGCAGATGGTGCTGAGCGGGTTGCGCGTCGAGGTTGCGGGGAACCGGCTCTCGGTCATCGGTACCGACCTCGATCTGACCGTGCACGTGTCGACCGAGGCCATCGGCATCGCCGACGGCGTGTGCGTGGCGCCGGCCAAGCTGCTCGCCGACATCGTACGGTCCTTGGAGCCGGGTGCGGTGACCATCGAGGCCGAGGGCGAGAAGGTGGAGATCGGCGCGGCACGTTCCCGGTTCAGCCTGCGAACCTTCCCCGTCGACGACTTCCCCACACTGCCCGAGCCGCCGGAACCGGCCACGTTCCTGCCCGCCGGCGGGCTGGCGAGCGCCCTGCACCAGGTCGTGCGCGCTGCGTCGGGTGATGACGCCCGGCCGCTCCTGACCGGTGTGCTGATCGCTCCCGAGGGCAGCGGTATCCGCCTGGTCGCCACCGACTCCTACCGACTCGCCCTGCGCGACATCGAGGGCAGCGACGCCTTCTCGGGCACTTCGCAGATCCTCGTCCCGGCCCGGGCCCTGTCCGAGCTGCAGCGCCTGTCGGCGCTCGGGTCGGGAGCGAAGCCCGAGGGCGAAGCCGAGGTTCCGGTCGTCGGGCTGTCCATCGGTGACCACGATGTGACTTTCACCGCGGGGGAGGTCAAGGTCAGCACCCGACTGCTCGACGGAACGTACCCGGACTATCGCCAGCTGATCCCGGCCGACTACCCGAACCGGCTCCACGTGGGCAAGGACTCGCTGCTCGACGCCCTCCGCCGTGTGCGCCTGCTCGTGCGTGACAACACCACGCCGGTCCGGCTGTCGATGCGCCACGGAGGGGTCGATCTCACCGTGGTGTCCCAGGAGGTGGGCGACGCCAGTGAGACGGTGGACGCCGACTTCGAGGGGGAGGACCTCACCATCGCGTTTAACCCGACCTACCTCATCGACGGGGTCGAGGCCGTGGCCGGTGACGAGGTGCTTCTCGAGACGGTGGACGCGACCAAGCCGGCCACCGTGCGGGCCGCCGAGGAAGCCGACTTCCGGTACCTCCTCATGCCCGTGCGCGTGTCCTGATCCGCGTCGGACACCGGTAGCCCCGTGCACCTCGTGTCATTGGCCGTGACCGACTTCCGGAACCTGGCCGACATGGTCATCGAGTTGGACCCCGAGGGGACGACGGTCATCACCGGGCGAAACGGTGCGGGCAAGACCAGCCTGCTCGAGGCGGCCGGCTATCTGGCCACGCTGCAGTCGTTCCGGGGCTCGCCGAGGGAGGCGTTGGTGCGGCGGGGCACCGAGCGCGCCATCCTGCGGGCGGAGACCAGGGTGGAGGAGCGCACGCTCACGATCGAAGCCGAGGTGTCGGCGAACGGCCGGTCGCGGACGCAGGTCAACCGCCAGGTGGTCCGCCGCCGGGGGGACCTGCACGAGGCGCTGCGGGTGACGGTGTTCTCCCCCGAGGACATCGGGGTCGTTCGCGCCGGGCCCGCGGACCGCCGCCGCTTCCTCGACGAGACGCTCGCTGTCGTCGATCCGAAGGCCGCGCGCTCGGCGGAGGAGGCCGACAAGGTGCTCCGTCAGCGGAGCGCACTGCTCCGCACGGCCGGCCGGACGTTGCGGGCCGATGCCGCCGTCACCCTCGACGTCTGGGACGCCCGACTCGACGAGTCCGGCACGCGCCTGGTCGAGGCACGTGAGCAGCTCGTCGAGCAGCTGGCGCCGCTGGTGGCTCGCCACTACGCCCGGCTGGCCGGCGCGCCGACCGAGATCGGCCTGGCCTACCAGCGCTCCTGGTCCGGACCCCTCGCCGAGGCCCTGCTCGAGGCCCGGGACCGGGACGTCCAGCGAGGTGTGTCGACGGTCGGGCCCCATCGGGACGAGCTCGAGTTGACGCTGGCCGGCCTGCCGTCGCGCACCCACGCCTCCCAGGGGGAGCAACGCTCGCTGGCACTCGCCCTCCAGCTCGCGGCGCACGAGCTCGCCACCCTCCGCCTGGGCACGGCGCCCGTGCTGCTCTTGGACGACGTCTTCAGCGAACTGGACCCCCTGCGCTCCCGGGCCCTCCTGGAGGGACTGCCCCCGGGCCAGACGTTGCTCACCACGGCCCAGCCCGCCCCACCAGAGGTCGTCGCCGCCAAGGTCTACGAGATGGCGGACGGCGGCCACGTCGCGACGACGAGGGGTGACAGGTGAGCCCGGAGCCGTTCCACCGGCGGGACTCCGAGCCGCGCCCCCTGGACGGGTCCCTCGAAGCGCTGTCGCGCCGCCTGGGCCTGGAGGGTGCCGTCGGGGTCGGCCGATTGTTCGCGGGGTGGCCGGACATCGTGGGGGAGGCGATGGCCGAGCACGTCCGGCCCGTTCGGATGGACACGACGGCCCTGGTGGTGACGGTGGACCACCCCGCCTGGGCGACCCAGGTACGCCGCCTCGGCGACACTCTCCTTGACCAGGCCGCGGCGTATGCGGGCGTGGCCCGTCCGACCCGACTGGAGGTCCGGGTGCAGCGCTGAGCCACGGTCCTCGAGGGCCGGAGCATCAGTCCGGGACGACACTTCGGGCGGCTACACTGGGTCATTGGAATCGGGGGAGGATCCGAGGGCCCGGCGGCGCGCAGTGCGCGGCCGGCAACTCGTCGGAGCACTGGTTCCCACCTGCTAGGACACTGCGAAAGGGCGCGCCCGTGGCGCTGAAGACGGAGAAGATACCGACCGTGGGGAAACCCACCTACGACGCGGGCGACATCACCGTTCTCGAAGGCCTGGACCCGGTCCGCAAGCGACCCGGGATGTACATCGGATCCACCGGCCCGACCGGTCTCCACCACCTCGTATGGGAGATCGTCGACAACGCCGTCGACGAGGCCATGGCCGGCTACTGCGATCGCATCGACGTGACCCTCCTGGCCGACGGCGGAGTGCGGGTGGCCGACAACGGCCGCGGCATCCCCACCGGTATCCACCCCAAGTACAAGGACAAGACGGCGGCCGAGGTCGTCTACACCGTCCTCCACGCCGGCGGGAAGTTCGGCGAGGGCGGGGGGTACAAGGTGTCCGGCGGCCTCCACGGCGTAGGCAGCTCGGTGGTCAACGCCCTCTCGACGCGGCTGCTCCTCGAGATCGACCGCGACGGCGACCACCACGTGATGGAGTTCGTCGACGGGGGCAAGCCCACGGGCAAGCTGACCGTGACCGGCAAGGCACCGCGCGGGCGCACCGGCACCACCGTGACGTTCTGGCCCGACCCGACGATCTTCGAGGAGGTCGAGTTCCGGGCCCAGACCGTGGTGGAACGACTGCAGGTCATGGCCTTCCTCAACAAGGGCCTGGAGATCCACATCGAGGACCAGCGCCCCGACGCCAAGCCGCCCCAGACGTTCCGCTACAAGGACGGCATCGTCGACTACGTGAAGCACCTCAACGCCTCGAAGGAGGCGCTCTTCCGCAAGGTCTGCTACTTCGAGCAGAAGGAGGAGACCATGGAGGTCGACATCGCCATCCAGTGGAACGCCGGCTTCTACGAGAGCATCCACTCCTTTGCCAACGGCATTTCGACCATCGACGGTGGGATGCACGAGGAGGGGTTCAAGAAGTCCCTCACCAACGTGGCCAACAAGTACGCCCGGGCCAAGGGCACTCTCAAGGAGAAGGATGACAACCTCCTCGGTGAGGACATCCGCGAGGGCATCACCGCGATCATCTCAGTGCGCCTGCAAGACCCCCAGTTCGAAGGACAGACCAAGGGCAAGCTGGGCAACGTCCCAGTGCGGTCGATGGTGGAGCGGGCCACGAACGAGAAGCTGGTCGACTGGTTCGAGGAGAACCCCCGTGAGGCCAACCAGATCATCCAGAAGGGAATGTTGGCGGCGCGCGCCCGGGTAGCGGCCCGGTCGGCCCGCGACCTGACGCGTCGCAAGTCGGCGCTCGACGGGGCGGGCCTGCCCGGCAAGCTGGTCGACTGCTCCTCGAAGGAGCCCCGCGAGAGCGAACTCTTCATCGTCGAGGGGAACTCCGCCGGCGGGTCGGCCAAGGACGCACGGAACCCGAAGACCCAGGCGATCCTGCCCATCCGCGGCAAGATCCTCAACGTCGAGCGGGCCCGCATCGACAAGATGCTGAAGAACACCGAGATCCAGGCACTGATCTCGGCCATCGGCGCCGGGCTCGCCGAGGACTTCGACATCACGAAGATCCGCTACCACAAGGTGATCATCCTGGCCGACGCCGATGTCGACGGGTCCCACATCCGGACGCTCCTGCTCACCTTCTTCTTCCGCCAGATGAAGCCCCTCGTCGA
>CAZULR010000249.1:0-4365 GCA_964621235.1 uncultured Acidimicrobiaceae bacterium | reverse complement strand
TCTCACAGGCCCTGTTCGGCTTCTACCTCGGTGCCAGCTTCCTCCCCAACCACGTCGGCATGCCCACCGTGACCAGGGACGATCACCTCGGGTTCCTGCGTCGGCAGGTGCGGACCTCGCGCAACCTGTCGGGTTCTGCGCTGGTCGGGTTCCTGTTCGGGGGACTGGACAGCCAGATCGAACACCACCTGTTCCCGACGATGCCGCGGGCCAATCTCCGTCGGGCCCGGGCCATTGTCCGGGAGTTCTGCGCGGAGGAGGAGATCCCCTACGCGGAGCAGAGTCTGCGCCACGCCTACCGGGACGTGGTCCTCCACCTCCGGGACGTGGGGGGCGGCGTCGTCGGAACCGTCGGTTAGGACGACCGCCGGGCCGTCGGAGCGATGGGGTCGCGGGCCGCCGCCGGTGGGCTCAGCGGTGGAGGACGTCCCGGAGCCCGCCGAAGATCAGGGCGAACGAGCCGACCGTCCACATGATCACCCAGAAGAGTGAGAGCGAGTCGGCCGCGGTGGCGCCGACGAGGAGCACGATGCCACCCAGCAGGACCAGGACGGCGCCCCGACGTCGTCGCCGGTCGCTGGGACTCGACCGGAGGACCTCTCCGTCGGGGCTGATGCCGGTCACGCCGTCGACCGACGTTCCCTCCAGCAGGTCCTCGACGATGTGTTCGAGACCGAGGGAGCGGGCGACGGCCAGGCCTAGGGGCGGCCGTTCCACGGTCAGGTCCCGGAGCCGAAGCACGTAGGCCTTCCCCCGTGGTGTGCCGTCCCGCAGATCCCGCTCGGCACCCGCCACGCACTCGGCCCTCGTGGCGGCGACGAGCCCGGGCTCTTCGAGGTCGAGGTTGGTCGCGGCGGCCCGGAGCTCCGCGATCCGTGACGGCGGTGCGCCACCCTCGGGCGGGGACATGGTCAGACCTTAGGACCTCGCTACCTCCGGTCGACGGCGGCCGGCCGGACCGATCAGGGCACGAGGACGATCTTGCCCCGGGTGTGGCGGTGCTCGAGCAGCGCGAAGGCGCCGCCCACCTGCTCCAAGGGGAACACGGCGGCGATCGGCAGCTCGACGGCTCCCGAGGCCAGGAGATCGGCCATCTCGGTGAGTACCTCGGGCGTGGACGCCGTGCTGCTGCCCTCCGCCTTCGCCCCGACCGCGGCGGCCTCGTCGAAGGAGATGCTGGTGTCGATCCGGTCGGGGTCGACACCGAGGTCGACGGCCAATTTGACGTACTCCGGCCCGAACAGGTCGATGAAGGCGTCGATGCCGTCCGGAGCGGCCGCCTGCAGCCGTTCCGCCAGTCCATCGCCGTAGGCCACGGGGATCGCTCCGTGGTCGGCCAGCCACTCGGCGTTGGCCGCGGAGGCGATGCCCAGGGCCCGGGCACCCCGGACCCGGAGGAGCTGCACCACGACGCTGCCGACCCCTCCGGCCGCGGCCGACACCGCCACAGTGTCTCCGGGACCCGCACCCACGGCCCGCACCGCGGCGAACGCCGTGCACCCCGCGACGTACAGGGACCCGGCGACCTCCCAGGTCAGGGCGGGCGGCTTGCGGACCAGTTGGTCGGCCGGGACCGCCACGTGACTGGCGTGGCTGGAGCGGTCCCACGAGAACCCGAGGACCTCGTCGCCGGGCACCCACTGGTCGACGCCGTCACCGACCCCGGTGACCACGCCGGCGAGATCGCTGCCCTCCCCGGAGGGGAAGTTCGCCGGGAGCCGATCGTGCAGTCGGCCCTCGCGGATCGAGATCTCCCCGGGATTGATCCCGGCGGCCCGGACCGCCACCACCACCTGGCCGGCGGAGGGGACGGGCATCGGGACCTCGGTCACGTACAGGACGTCGCGCCCGCCGTACCGGTCGAAGCGCACGGCACGGGCGGTAGCGGTCATGGGATCCTCGATTCACCGTGGACGACGTCGTCCCCCGGTTCGCACCTTACGCAGGGCGGCCGGCCGATCGTCCGGGCCTCCCACCCGGCTTCGTCGTCGCGCCGATCCCACCCGCCACCGGACAAGTTGCAACCGTCGGATCCCTCCGGAACCGGCGTGAATGTGCCGATACTGGTCCCGATCTGATGACCGTCCGACCACGGGAGGCGATGGATGACCGCGTTGCGTTCGCATCTGACGACGGGGGCGCGGTCCCTCGGAGCCCTGCTCCTCCTCGTGGCCGTGGTCGGGGTGAGCCTGTCGATCGACGTGCGGCGCGCCACGGCCGCCACCGTCGGCGACCAGATCGTCTCGTTCGCCGCATCCCAGTCCGGTGTCCCCTACTGCGACGGCGGGGGAGGGATCCACGGCCCGTCCTACGGCGGGGTCGACGAGCAGGGCTGCGGCCCGGGGACCCCGGGCTTCGACTGCATGAGCCTGGTGCAGTTCGCCGTCTTCCAGGCCACGGGAATCGCGCTGCCGGGTGACGGGAGCCAGCCCGAGGGGGTCGGGACGGTCATCCCGCCGAGCGGGACGATCGCCCAGGACACGGCCGACCTGCTCCCCGGTGACGCCACCTACTGGGGTGGAAGCCTGGACGGCTTCTCGCATTCGGGGATCTACGCGGGGAACGGGATGGTGTGGGACGCCATCGGCGTCAACCAGCCGGTCCAGCAGCACTCCATGAGCTACCTGAGCACGATCTACTCCTACGACGGCGCCATCCGCTACTGGACGCCGCCGACGGTCACCAGCGGTGGGCTGGTGACGCCGGTGGTCGGACTGGCGTCGCTGCCGACCGGCAAGGGCTACTGGCTGACCGACGCCGCCGGGGGCGTGTCCGCGCACGGCGGAGCAGTCGACTACGGCTCCCTCGCCGGTCACCCCCTCAACGCGCCGATCGCCCACATCGTCTCGACGTCGGACGGCCACGGCTACTGGCTGGTGGCCGCTGACGGGGGGATCTTCGCCTTCGGCGACGCGCCGTTCCTCGGTTCCATGGGGGGAAGGCCCCTCAACGCGCCGGTGGTGGACATGGCGCCGACGCCGGACGGCCACGGCTACTGGCTGGTGGCCGCCGACGGGGGCATCTTCTCCTTCGGTGACGCCACCTTCCACGGTTCGATGGGTGGCCAGCCCCTCAACCAACCGGTGGTGGGGATGAGCGCCGATGACGCCACGGGGGGCTACTGGCTGGTGGCCACCGACGGCGGGATCTTCGCCTTCGGCGCACCGTTCCTCGGCAGCACCGGGTCCATCCAGCTCAACCGCCCCGTCAACGGCATGACGTCGCTGCCCGGCGGGAACGGATACTGGTTCGTGGCCTCCGACGGCGGGGTGTTCAACGAGGGGGTCGCCCCGTTCCTCGGCTCGATGGGTGGGTCGACCCTCAACGCACCGGTCATGGGCATGGCCGACGACCCGGCCACCGGCGGCTACTGGCTGGTGGCCTCCGACGGGGGCATCTTCAGCTTCGACGCCCCGTTCTACGGTGCAGGCTGACCCGGACCCGATCGCGGACGGTCCGTCGGCGGAGCACCGGGCGGCGTCGGACCGGAGCGACCGGGACGCCGGAGATCGCTACCCTGGGGACCGACAGGTCGGCCGGCACGGGTAGAGGTAGCGGCGGCTCCGACAGGAGCTCCGTTCGGACCGTCGACGGCCGTAACGCCTCGGGACACGGAGGGACTGATCCGCATGACTACCGATGACCGCCAGCAATTCCCGGAACTGACCGCGTTGTTCATCAACACGACGCTGACCCGATCCCCGGAGGTGAGCCACACCCAGCGCCTGGTCGACGTGAGTGCGGCGATCATGGAGAAGCAAGGCGTGCGAGTCGACCAGTTCCGATCCGTCGACCACGCCATCGCCACGGGCGTGTACCCCGACATGCGCGAGCACGGCTGGTCGGAGGACGCCTGGCCCGAGCTCTTCCCGCGGGTGATGGCCGCCGACATCCTGGTGATCGCCGGGCCGATCTGGCTGGGTGACAACAGCAGCGAAACCAAGAAGGTGATCGAGCGCCTCTACGCCCACTCCGGTGAGCTCAACGACAAGGGGCAGTGGCTCTACTACGGCAAGGTCGGTGGGTGCCTAATCACGGGCAACGAGGACGGGATCAAGCACTGTGCGTCCAACGTGCTCTACAGCCTCCAGCACATCGGCTGCTCCATCCCGCCCCAGGCTGATGCCGGATGGATCGGTGAGGCCGGTCCCGGCCCGAGCTACGGCGACGAGCTCGAGGACGGCAGCCGCGTCGGCTTCGCCAACGAGTTCACGAACCGCAACACCACGTTCATGACGTGGAACCTCCTCCACCTCGCCGCGCTGCTCAGGTCGGCGGGCGGGTTCCCGGCCTACGGCAACCAACGCCAGGAGTGGGACGCCGGGACACGGTTCGACTTCCCGAACCCCGAGTACCGTTCCTGAG
>CAZULR010000248.1:0-4365 GCA_964621235.1 uncultured Acidimicrobiaceae bacterium | reverse complement strand
GCGTTGAGCGCCACGTTGGGCAGCACCTGGCCCTCGTACAGCCAGGCGTTGGTCCCGTCGTCGTTGGTGATGAACTGCGGGGCCAGGTCGGCGTACTTCGCCGGCAGTCGGTCGTCGAACAGGCCGGGTGGCTCGACCACGTGGTCGTCGACGCTCACCAGCACCATCTCGTTGATTTCCACGGCGCACACTCCCTCTCGCCCCCCGGGGCGTGGTCAGCGCGATTCTTCCAGACCGTCCCCCCGATGTCACCTCTCGCCCTGCGGAGGTCCGCGGGACGCCGGACGTCCCGACCCACTGCCCGTCCCGGCGTCAGCCCTCGTGGATCACGCGCCCGCCCACGACGGTGGCCACCACCCGGCGTGCCAGCGGGTCGTCGAGCGTCCGGTCCAGGTCGTCCCCGAGCAGGCAGAGGTCGGCGGCGGCGCCCACCGAGACGGTGCGCGGCGGGCCGCCGGGGTCCGCCGGATCGGAAAGGAACAGGTCGAGCGCCCGTCGGGGCGCCAGGCGCTCGTCGGGCCCGACAGCGCGGCCGGACCGGGTCGTCCGGCGGACCGCCGCGGCGACGGCCACCCACGGGTCCTCGGGGCCGAACGGGGCGTCGGTGCCCGCCCCGACCCGGACGCCGGCCCGGGCCAGTCCGGCGCAGCGGTAGAGGTGGGCCAGGTCCTCGGGTTCGACCTCGTCGAGGTACTCGTCACCCCGGTCGACGAGGAACGCCGGCTGCGTCACCACGGTGATCGCCAGTTCGGCCAGTCGACCGACGACATCGGGGGGGAGCACCGCTCCGTGCTCCATGCGGTCGCCCGGCCGGGCGCCGGCCGCGTCCCAGGCGGCCAGCGCGACGGCCGCCGCCACCAACGACACGCAGTGCAGGGCGACCGGGCGGCCCGACCGGTGGGCAGCAGTGATGCGCTCGGCCAGGCCGTCCACGTCGGGACGGCGCCCGTCGGCCACCATCAGCTTGCACGGGCCGACCTCCAGCCCGTCGGGCACACCCGGGCCGTCGGGGTCCAGTCCGCCCATCACCCGGACGCGTTGGGCCAGGGCGCCGGTCCGCCGGGCCGCGGCCAACGGCTCGAGGTCCGCGCTGGTCGCCGTCGGGGTGGCGTCGGTCACGCCGGTGACGCCGTAGGAGGCCAGGCGGCGCCCGACCGGGCCGAGCTCCGGGGGCACCCGTCGAGGGAGTCGCGTGGCCAGCCACTCGTCCCGGTCGACGAGACGCCCGGTCGCCCACCCGCCGACGTCCCGTTCGATGCCGTCGAACGCGGCGCCGTCCCGTTGGGCCCGTCCATACCCCTCGCTGACGTCCAGGCCGACCTCCCGACAGCCCGCGGAGTTGAGTACCCACAGATGGCCCGAGCGGTGCTGGACCCGGAGGGGTCGGTCGCCGACGATCCGGTCCAGGGTCCACCGGTCGAGTCGGCCGAGGACCCGCTCGTGGTAGCCGACGGCGCGGAGCCACTCTCCGGGCGCCGCGGCCGTATCGGCCGCGCCCAGCACCCGCGCCAGGTCGTCGCCGTCGGACACCTGACCGGCACCGATGTCCACCGAGTCCGCCCGCGCCGCCATGGCCAGGAGGTGGAGGTGGTGGTCGTGGAGACCGGGGACGGCGGCGGAGGCGCCGCGTAGGACCGCCTCGCCCGGGCGCGGGGTCAAGTCGGTGTCGACAGCCGTGACGACACCGCCGTCGCAGCGCACGTCCACCCGCTCGCCGTCCACGTCGACCCCCACCACCAGCAGCCCGGCGGTCATCCCGATCCCGCCTCCACGTCGGCCCTGTCGACCAGTCCGCCGGCCACGTCGGCCATCGAGGCGACCAGGAGGTGCTCGCCACCGTCGGCCAGGGCACGGAGCACCTCCGCCGACGCGGCCAGCCCGGTCACCGGGTCGGCCACCGCGTCGGCACAGAAGCAGGGACCCCGGTCGTCCCATACGAGCAGTCCGCCGGCGGCGGCCGCGTCGTCGCCGAACGCCACCCGGTCGGCGGAGCCCGGGTCGGTGCCGAAGCCGGTGATCATCAGCCAGACCCGGGGACGACCGGTGCGCACCGAGCCGGTCGGGTCGAGGTCGAGCTGCTCCAGCGCGCGGGGCCGCGACGAGGTGATCACGACGTCGGCCCCGTCCACGAGCCGGCCCAGCCGGGCGCTCCCGGAGGGTGTCGTCAGGTCGAGCGTGACCGACTCCTTTCCCTGGTCGAGGGCGGCGAAGTGCCGGGGCGAGCCCACCCGAGCGCCGTCTGGTCGCGTCGTCGACTCGACCTTGATCACCCGGGCGCCCGTCCGCACGAGCACGGCGCCGACCAGCGGCCCGGCCCACAGCGCGCTGAGGTCGACCACCACCAGGTCACCGGCATCGGCCGGCGGCCGGGCGACGGCGCCGAGCCGCCGGCTCGTGACCCCGGTGATGCCGTCGGCCGTCGCACCGGGAGCCGGCGGACGGCCTCGGCGCTCCCCGACCCGGGCCACCGGCAGGCCGAGCCCGGCCGACCGGTCGAGGAGATCGGCGGCCGTCGACGCGGCCACGGACTGCGCCACCCGCTCCCAGTCCCCGGCGTCCACGTCCGTGGAGAGCCCCAGCCAGGCCGGCGCCAGCTCCCAGTCCGACGGGCGGGGTAGGCCCACCGCCATCCAGTCGTCGCGGGCGGTGAGCAGCCGGGTCGATCCCCCGCAGCTCACCGACCCGTTGCGCCCCAGCCCCATCGACCGGGCCCGCTCGGCCATGAGCACGAGCGGGTCGACCTCGACCGTCCGACCGATCCGCGACGAGTGGTGGGCGAGGGAGGCGGCCAAGGCCTGCACCCCCGGGACCAGTCCGGGGGGAGGCCCGAGTCCCGGCCCGTCGGGCCGGCCGGTGAGCGCCGCCAGGCCGGCGTCCGGCCAGGTGGATCGTGGTCGGCCCACGACGACGGACCTGCTCCCGACCGCCCCCAGACCGGCATCCCAGACGCTGCGACCCATGCCGGGCACACGTTACCCTCGGCCCATGGACCCCACGACGCTCGACGGACCCGGCTTCGTCCGGGCGGTCGCCACCGGTGACGTCTACGACCACCTGGCCGGTCTCGACGGAAGTGTCGTGGTGGTCGAGGCCGACGACCTCCCCGACCGTCTGGATCCAGCCTCCATGGACCGCCTGGCCACCCTGCCCGCGGTGGTACTGGCCCGCACCTCGGCACCCGGCCGCCGTCCCGGGTGGGCCGACCTCGTGGCCGCACCGGACGACCCGCTGGCCGACACGGTGGCCCGTGTGGTCGCGGCCCAGCCGTTGGCGGCCACCGTGCTCACACTGCTTCTCCGCACGGGTGGCGGCCGGACGGTGGCCGAGGGCCTGGTGGCCGAGTCCACCGCCTTCGGGCTCCTGCAGGCCGGGCCTGAGTTCGCCCGCTGGCGGGCGTCCCGTCCGGCCCGGGCGCGGACACCGGCCGACCGTCCACCGGTGCGGGTCGAGCGCCAGGGCCACGAGCTGACGGTGACCCTGGACCGCCCCCGGGTCCGCAACGCCCTCGACTCGGCCATGCGCGACGACCTGGTGGAGGCCCTGGCCATCGCCGCCCACGACCCGTCGATCACCGTGGTGCACCTGCGTGGCGCCGGTGACTCGTTCTGCAGCGGCGGCGACCTCGAGGAGTTCGGCACCCGTTCGGACCCGGCCACCGCCCACCTGGTCCGGCTGCTGGCCAGTCCGGCCCGGTCGATGGCCGGGCTGGCCGACCGCCTCGTGGCCCACCTGCACGGGTCCGTCGCCGGATCGGGGATCGAGCTCGCCGCGTTCGCCGGTCGGGTCGTGGCGACCGGGTCCACCCGGATCTCGCTCCCCGAGGTGGGTCTCGGCCTGATCCCCGGCGCCGGGGGTACGGTCAGCCTGCCCCGGCGCATCGGGCGGCACCTCACCCTCCGCCTGGCGCTCGACCCGGGGCCGGTCGACGCAGCCACCGCCCTCGCCTGGGGGCTGGTCGACGAGCTGGCCGACTGAGTCGCGTCACCGCCGGGCCACCGGGTGGCGGCCCGTCCGGGCGACACGGTGGTGCCTGTTGCTATCGTGCTGCGGTGGCCGGCCGGCCCCGTCGGTCCGGCCCCGGCCCGAGACCACGCCGGCCATGCCGGATCCCGACGTGCGGCGCTCCTGCGCCCGGCAAGGGGCAACACCAGTGAACATCGCCTTGCTGCTCGACCTGGCCGCCGACACCTTCGGCGACCGCGTGGCGCTGACCGACGAGTCCGGCGACCGTACCTTCGCCGGACTCCGGTCCCTGGCCCGCTCGGTCGGACCACCGCTCGCGGCCGCCGGTGCGGGCACGCTGGCGTTCGCCGACGCGGGCTCGGCCGCGGTACCCACGGCCCTGTTCGGCGCCGCGTGGGCCGG